>JAKAMV010000080.1 GCA_021812735.1 Chloroflexota bacterium
TCGACAGGTTCGGCAACATCAACACCACCGTCATCGGCGACTACGAGGCGCCGAAGACGCGCCTGCCGGGCTCTGGCGGGGCGTGCGAGATCGCGATCAACGCGCGCGAGGTGTTCGTGATCATGCGCCAGTCGGCACGCTCCTTCGTGAACCAGATCGACTTCCGGACGTCGCCCGGCAACCTGGGCGGCGCGGAGCAGTCCGAGGCGATCCGCAGGGCGGGCGGCTGGAACGGGCGCGGGCCGTCGGTGGTCGTCACCGACCTCGGCATCTGGCGCTTCGACGAGACCGGCGAGATGCGGCTCGACTTCCTGCACCCGGGCGCCACGATCGACGAGGTTCGCGCCACGATCGCCTGGGAGCCGAAGATCAGCCCCGCCCTGGCGGCCACTCCCGCGCCCACCGCGGAGGAGCTCCGCCTCGTCCGCGAGGAGCTCGATCCCGAGGGCGTGTACACCAAGTAGGCAACCGGACGGCACGACGCCCGGTCGGGGGAGAGTCGACCGGGCGTCGTCGGGACAAGCGGTGTTGCGGGCGCCGTCGGCGCCCTTGCACGACGTTAGTTGACCGGCCCCTCCTTGGGCCGGACCACCAGCACCGGACACGGCGCGTTGCGGACCACGTGTTCCGAGACGCTGCCCAGGAACAGGCGCCCGACCGCGCCGCGGCCGTGGCTGCCCACCAGGATCATGTCGGCGTGCTCCGCCTCGGCCGCCTCGATGATCATGTCGCCCGGGTCGCCGGACCAGATGAGGAACGAGACGTCGATCCCGGCAGCCCGCCCCCGCTCGACAAGGCCCTGGGCCAGCTTCTCGCGCCGCTCGCGGACCTGGTCGACGCGGACGCGGAACCGGCCGCCCGGCAGCAGCAGCGATCCGGGATCGATGACCGACACCACGAGCAGCGAGGCGTCGAGCCGGCTGGCGAGCTCGAACGCCTCGTCGGTGGCCGACGCCGACGCCTCGGTCAGGTCGGTTGCGAGGAGCAGTTTCTTCATACGCGAATCGGGCAGCTCCGCGGCGCGCGCGCCCGACCCGGGCACCTGTGCCGGCTCCTGGCCGGGGCTTGACGCCATGAACGCCATCGCCCCGGGCCTAGGTCGTGTGGAGGCTGGGGATGCCGCCGCTGGGCATCGGCTCGATCGGGGTGGGCGTGGGTCGGGACGGCATGGCAAGCTCCACGGGCTCAGGCTCTCCGGCAGGCGAGAGCCGACCGGATGCGCGAATGGTCAGGGCCGCGTCCTCGGATGCGAAGTGACCAATGGCACAAAGGCGCGGGCAGCGTGACCCGTGGCCGCCGCTGGACTGCTAGGCTGGCCCCGTGTCACGCGCCCAGCGCCCCCAGAACAGCGAGCAGGCCGGGCCGGCGGGGGGCCGGTTCCCGCTGGTGCAGGTCCTCGAGGCGCTGGAGCGGTGGCAGGCGGACCCCTCACCGGACTGCCGGCAGGCGGTGGGCGAGGCGCTCGGCGAGGTCCTCGCGGTCGTCGGCGCCCGTGGTGCGGTGCTCGAGGTGAGCGCCCCGCCCCTGCCGTCGCTCGAGGTTGGCGCGGGATCGCTGGCGCACACGCCGCCCCCGGGGGACCGCGGCGGCCTGGCGGTCTTCGATGTCGGGTCCCATCGGGGCGGCCGCGAGCTCGGCCGGCTGTTCCTCGACGCGCCAGCCGGCACCCCGGACCCGCTCGTTCGCACGATCGAGGTTGCCGTGGACGCCGCCTGGTCGCGCGCGGAGGTGCACGCCCGCGCCGAGCGCCTGGCCGCGCTCGAAGCGGCGACCCGAGCTGTCGCCGCCGAGCTGGACATCGATCGCGTCCTCGCCGTCATCGTGGAGCGGGTGCGCGATCTGGTCGGCGCCCGGTTCGCGGCGCTGGGCATCGCCGACGGCCGTGGCCGGATCGAGCGCTTCATCTCCAGCGGCGTGTCGCCGGAGCAGCGGGGGATGATCGGCCCGGTGCCGCGGGGCATGGGCCTGCTCGGGCGGATCATCCGCGAGGGCCGGACCCTGCGCGTGGAGGACGTGCGCGCGGACCCCACGGCGTACGGCTTTCCGGCCCATCACCCGGTGATGACCTCGTTCCTCGGCGCGCCCGTGTGGGTCAAGGGCCGCTCCGTCGGCAATCTGTACCTCACCGACAAGCGCGACGGCGGGCCGTTCAGCGAGGACGACGAGCACCTCGTCGAGATGTTCGCGGTCCACGCGGGGATCGCCATCGAGAACGCCCGGCTCCACGACCAGGTGCAGCGCCTGGCGGTGGTGGAGGAGCGTGAGCGCATCGGCAAGGACCTCCACGACGGGATCATCCAGGCGATCTACGCCGTGGGCCTCTCGCTCGAGGACGTGCCCGAGCTGGTCGAGGACGCCGAGGGTCGCGTCGAGGCCGTCGCGCGCGTGGACCGGGCCATCGACGCGCTCAACCTGGTCATCGCGGACATCCGCTCCTACATCCTCCGCTTGCGGCCCACGATGGGCGGCGACGAGGACCCGGTCGAGGCGCTCGTTCGGCTGGGCGAGGAGCTGGGGATGAACGCGATCATCGACCTCGAGCTGGACCTCGAGGGCGGCGCCGACGCGCTCCGGTCCATGTCGCCGGACCGGATCTCGGACCTGCTGTTCATCGCCCGGGAGGCGTTCTCCAACGTGGCGCGGCACTCCGGCGCGACGCGGACCGAGCTGGTGCTCACCGAGGACGAGGACGAGCTGGTCCTGTGCATCGAGGACAACGGCCGTGGCTTCGACCTCGACCGCCAGGCCGGTCCCGACCACCTGGGACGCCACCAGGGGCTCCAGAACATGCGCGACCGTGCGGTCGGGATGGGCGGTTCGTTCACAATCGAGCGGCCCGATGGCACTGGCACGCGTATCATCGTGCGAGTGCCGTCGATGTCCGACGAGGCACCGGGGAGCGTCCCCCCTTCAGGGCCGGAGACGTAGCAACTGTGACAGATCTGAGCTCGCGTCCGATGCGCCTCCTGGTCGTCGATGACCATGAGGTGGTCCGCCAGGGCCTCGTCGCCCTCCTCGACCGCCGCGAGGGCTTCCAGGTCGTCGCCGAGGCGGGGTCGGCTGCCGAGTCCATCGAGCAGGCACGGCGCTTCCAGCCCGACATCGTCGTGATGGACGTCCGCCTGCCCGACGGGTCCGGCATCGAGGCCTGCCGGGAGATCCGCGCGGAGCTGCCGGCGACGCGCGTGGTGATGCTGACGTCGTATCCGGACGAGGAGGCCGTCCTGTCGGCCATCGTCGCTGGCGCGTCTGGCTACCTCCTCAAGCAGATCCGGGCGCGGGACCTCGTGGGGGCGCTGGAGTCCGTTGGCCGCGGGGAGTCGCTGCTGGACCCGGCGGTGACCGAGAAGGTCCTCGAGCGCGTCCGGCGGATCGCCACCGGCGCCTACACCGACGAGATGGCGCAGCTCACCGCGCAGGAGCAGCGGATCCTGCTGCTGGTCGCCGAGGGCAAGACGAACAAGGAGATCGCCTCCGAGGTCTTCCTCTCGGACAAGACCGTGAAGAACTACGTGAGCTCGATCCTCTCGAAGCTGAACCTCGAGCGTCGCGCGCAGGCGGCCGCCTTCGTCGCGAAGCACCGGCTGGACCGCGGCGGGGCGTAGGCCCGCGCCTGTCCGGCCCCCGGCCGACCCGCGGTCGCGCCAGCGTGGAGGAGGACCTGGTCGCCCACGGCCGCGTCGCGCGCGTGGAGACGCGCGGCCGGGTGACGGGTCGTCCTGCCCGCGCCACCATCGGGTTCGTGGAGCGGGCCAACGGGACCCTGCTGGTGGCGGCCGGCTCGCCGCGCGCGGACTGGGCGCTCAACCTGCTCGCCGATCCCCGCTGCCACGTCACGATCGCCGGGGTGCGACGCGCCGCGACGGCCCGCGAGCTTGAGGGGGCCGACCACGCGGCGGCGGTGCGCGAGCTGATCCTCCGCTACGGCACACCGTCCGAGGGGCTGGGAAGGGGGCCCTCGTTCGAGCTCCGGCGCGACCCCTGACCTGGGCGCGTCGGCGGGTGCGACGCGGCACGGGGGCCACGGGCCAGGCGGTCCCGGGGACCGGGCCATCCGGCCGCACCGGGCCGCGCCGCCGGCTGCAAGATTCGGTCCATGCGTATCGTGTCGCCCGAAGAAGCGGTCGCGGGGATCAGGTCGCGCGACCAGGTCTACATCCAGATGGGAGCCGCCACGCCGACCGTGCTCCTTGACGCGCTCGTCCAGCGGGCGCCGGAGCTGACCGACGTCGGCGTCACCCATCTGCACCTCGAGGGCGCTGGCCCCCACCTCCGGCCGGAGATGGCCGGGCACCTCCGCCATCGGGCCCTGTTCATCGGCCCGAACGCGCGGCAGGCCGTGAACGAGGGGCGTGCCGACTTCGTCCCGGTGTTCTTCTCGGACATCCCGGCGCTGTTCAGGAGCGGCGCCTACCCGCTCGACGCCGTGTTCGCCAACGTGACCCCGCCCGACGCCCACGGGTTCTGCTCGCTCGGAGTGTCGGTGGAGGCCATGCACGCCGCCGTGGACGCCGCGCGCACGGTCATCGTCCAGTTCAACCCGTCCATCCCGCGGACGCTGGGCGAGTCGTTCATCCACACCAGCCAGATCGACCTCGCCGTGGAGGCCGACCTGCCGCCGTTCGAGGTTCCCCGCCCCTCGATCGGGCCGGTCGAGCGGCGCATCGGCAGCTTCGTCGCCGAGCTGATCCCCGAGGGGGCGACGCTCCAGCTGGGCATCGGGGCGATCCCGGCCGCCACGGCCGAGCTGCTCACGGACAAGCGGGACCTCGGCGTCCACACCGAGATGTTCACCGACGCGATCGTCGACCTGGTCGAGGCGGGCGTCGTGACCGGCGACCGCAAGGTCCGCAATCGCGGCAAGCTGGTCGCGACGTTCCTCATGGGGACCTCGCGGCTGTACGGCTTCGTCCACGACAACCCGATGGTCGAGATGCGCCCGGTGGAGTTCACCAACGACACCCACGTGATCCGCTCGCTCCACAACATGGTGGCGATCAACTCGGCGATCGAGGTGGACCTGTCCGGCCAGGTGGTGGCGGACTCGATCGGCTACCGGATGTACTCGGGCGTGGGCGGCCAGATGGACTTCATGCGCGGCGCGGCGCTGGCGCCGGGCGGCCGGGCGATCATCGCGATGCCGTCCACCGGCGGCAAGGACGGTGCCCAGAGCCGGATCGTGGCGTCGCTCAAGGAGGGCGCCGGCGTGGTCACGACGCGGGCCCATGTGCGCACCGTGGTGACCGAGTGGGGCGTCGCCGAGTTGTGGGGCAAGAGCCTCCGGGAGCGGGCGAAGGCGCTGATCGCCGTGGCGCATCCGGACCACCGCGACTACCTGACGGCCCAGGCGCGCCTCCACCACGAGCTCTGACGCGGGCATCACGGGCCCGGCTCGCGGCGGGCCCTCGTCGCCGCCGGGGCCCGGGAATCGAAAACCCCCGCGCTGCGGGGGTTACGGGTGGGTGCCGGGCGTCCCCTCCGGCACCCACCTCGCACGCATAGTCGCGGTTGCAGCGGTATTGCGGTGAGTGCCGATCGGACCACCTTCACGGGACCTGCGGACCCCCGTACGGGTCGTCACGACCGACGACCAATCCGGAGCCGCTGGGCGATGATGGCAGGCGCGGAGGCGGCGTGGCCACGCCCGCCTGCTGGTCCGGCGGATCGGCGCTGGCGTCCGAGGTGCCCCTCCCCCCGAGGTGATCATGCGCAACGAGCGCGTGCTGATCATGGGCGCAGCCGGGCGCGACTTCCACGACTTCAACGTCGTCTACCGCGGCGACCCGAACGTCGAGGTCGTCGCCTTCACAGCGACCCAGATCCCCGGCATCGCCGACCGTCGGTACCCGCCCGAGCTCGCCGGCGACCGCTATCCCGCCGGGATCCCCATCCGGCCCGAGGCCGAGCTCGAGGTCCTGATCGCCGAGCGCTACGTCGACACGGTCGTGTTCGCCTACAGCGACGTCTCCCACGAGCAGGTGATGCACGCCGCGAGCCGGGCCCTGGCGGCCGGGGCGGACTTCAAGCTCCTCGGCCCGGACGCGACGATGCTCCGGTCCACGCGGCCGGTCGTGGCCGTGTGCGCTGTCCGCACGGGGAGCGGCAAGAGCCAGACCAGCCGCTTCGTGGCCCGGGCCCTGGAGGCGCGCGGCCTCAAGGTCGCGGTCGTGCGCCACCCCATGCCGTATGGGGACCTGGTTGCCCAGCGCTGCCAGCGCTATGAGACGTACGCGGACCTCGACCGCTACCAGACCACCATCGAGGAGCGAGAGGAGTACGAGCCGCATCTCGATGCGGGCCGACTCGTGTTCGCCGGCGTCGACTACGAGGAGATCCTGCGGGCGGCGGAGCAGGAGAGCGACGTCGTGATCTGGGACGGCGGGAACAACGACCTGCCGTTCTACCGCCCGGACCTCATGGTCGTGGTCGCGGATCCGCTGCGGCCCGGCCACGAGCTCAGGTACCACCCGGGCGAGGCCAACCTCAGGATGGCCGATGTCGTCGTGATCAACAAGGTCGACTCGGCGACGCCCGAGGCGCTCGCGCAGGTCCGCGCCGACATCGCCGCCGCGAACCCGGGTGCGGCGATCGTCGAGGCCCGCTCGTCGCTGGCGCTCGAGGGCGGCGAGATCGCGGGCAAGCGGGTCGTGGTCGTCGAGGACGGCCCGACGCTGACGCACGGCGGCATGACCTACGGCGCGGGCGTCGTGGCGGCGCGCCGGTTCGGCGCGGTCGAGATCGCGGATCCGCGCCCGTACGCGCAAGGCGAGCTCGCCGGCACGCTCGCGACCTACCCGAAGCTCGAGCGGCTCCTCCCCGCGATGGGCTACGGGGCCAAGCAGGTGCAGGAGCTGCAGCACGCGCTCGACGCGGTCCCGGCGGACGTGGTCCTGGCCGCGACGCCGATCGACCTGACCCGAGTGCTCAGGACGGAGAAGCCGATCGTCCGCGTGCGCTACGAGCTCGATCCGGTCAGCGGCTCGCTCGAGGAGCCGATCGCCGCCATCGCGGAGCGGGCGCGGGCCGCGGTCGCCGGCCGCTGAGCGTCCCCGTCCGCCCGGGCGCCCGTGCCGTCAGGCCGGGCGCCCGTCCATGACCAGCACCGCGGTCCCGGTGACCTCGCCGGCGGCCAGACGGGCCAGCGCGAGGTTGGCCTCGGCCAGCGGGTGCGTCTCGGTGTCGGTCCGGATCCCGATCCGGGCCGCGATATCGAGGAACTCCCTCGCATCGTCGCGGGTGACGTTGGCCACGCTGCGGATGGACCGCTCCCACCACAGGTCCTGGTAGGGCATGGCTGGCAGGCCGTCCAGGTGGATCGCGTTGATCGCCACGACGCCGCCGCGATCGAGCGCGCGGACGGCCGCCGCCACGACCGAGCCGACGGGCGCGAACGTCACCGCCGCGTCGAGCGCCACCGGCGGCCGCTCCGCGTAGTCGCCCGCCCACGCCGCGCCGAGCTCGAGCGCCCGGTCCCGCTCGGCGGCCGAGCGGGTGGCGACATAGGCCTCCACGCCCCAGGCGCGCGCCACCTGGATCGCGAGCCTCGCGGAGGCGCCGAATCCGTACAGCCCGAGGCGCGCTCCGGCCGACTCGGGCCCGATCCCCGCCACCCGCAGCGAGCGGAAGCCGATCACGCCGCCGCACAGCAGCGGCGCCGCGGCGAGATCCGGATAGCCAATGGGGAGCCGGACGGCCACGTCGGCACGGGCCGTCACGGCCTCGGCATAGCCGCCGTCCCGGTCCCAGCCCGTGAACGTCGCCGACTCGCAGAGGTTCTCGCGACCCGACTGGCAGAAGCGGCACGTGCGGTCCGTGCCCGCCAGCCAGGTGAGCCCGGCCCGGTCGCCGGGCGTCCAGCCGTCCACCCCATCGCCGATGGCGTCCACCACCCCGACCACCTGGTGGCCGGGGATGATCGGGAGCGCTCGTGGCTCGAGATCGCCCTCGCAGATCTGGAGGTCGGTGCGGCAGACGGCGCAGGCGCCGACGCGGAGGCGGAGTTCGCCGGGGCCGGGCTCCGGCCGGCGGCGCTCCTCGTCCACGAGCGGGCCCGACGCGGCCGGCGCGGGGGAGTGCAGGACCATCGCGTGCATGTCCCGAGCGTACGCCCGGCATGGCACGGGTGGGCGCCGGCGAGGGACGACCCGCCGGGGCACGCCGCACCTCGGCCGTCGCCGGTCCGCCGCCAGCTGACTGCGCAACGGCAGGCCCCGGGGCCGCGCGCGGCCCGTCGCTGGCCAACGGACGGCACTCGTCGGCGTGGCGCGTCGGCACCGACCATGGTCCCTGCGGCCTGGCTCGCGTGGCCCGTGTCGGCGCCCGGCTGGCCGCAACGGCGAGGTCGAGCCCGATGGTTGCCCCTCACGACGCATCGCCCGATCCGGCGCTCGCGCTGTCCAGCTCCTGGTTCGGGGCCGGCCTGCCCCCTGACGCGGTCGGACGCCTGGCGTCCATCGGCGAGGTCCGCGACCTCGCGCCGGGTGAGTTTGTCGTGCGGGAGGGGCAGATCTCCGAGTCGCTCTGCATCGTCGTGACCGGCCGAGTCGCGCTTCGGGTGCTGGTGCCGGAGCGCGGCATGGTCACCATCCTGACGGTGGAGCCGGGCGACGTGGTGGGCTGGTCGGCTGTGGTGCCGCCGTACCGCGGCACCGACGACGCGGTGGCCATCGAGCCCGTTCGGCTGCTGTCGTTCCCCGGTGAGGCGCTCCGTGTGATGCTGCGCGCCGATGCCGGGCTTGCCGCCTCGCTCTACCCGCGCCTTCTTCAGGCGGTCGGGCGGCGCCTCGCGGCGACACGCCTCCAGTTGCTCGACCTGTTCGCGCGCGAGGAGTGGGGACGCGCGGAGGCGATGCGATGGTGAGCGACGAGCGCCTGCCGTACGCTCCGTACCCGTCGCCCGCCGGGACGGCCGTCGCCGCCACGCCCGCCCAGAACCCCACGACCGGCGGCGGCCCGTGGTTCCTGGCGCGCGCGAACCTCGGTGTCCTGGTGGACCTCCTGCGCGCGGACGGGAGGACCGTCATCGGCCCGACCCTCGTGGACGGAGCCGTCACGCTGGCCGCGCTCGAGTCCGTCGAGGACCTGCCCGCCGGTGTCGGCGATGAGCAGGCTCCGGGCCACTACCGGCTCACGAGCCACGCGGACCGCCGCGTGTTCGAGTTCGCGGTCGGGCCCGCCAGCCCGAAGCGCTGGATGTTCCCGCCCGTGGTGCCGCTCAACGTGGGACGGCGCGAGGGGCGGGCGGTGTCATTCGAGCCCACGGCGATCGACCCGCCGCGGATCGCGCTGCTGGGTGTGCGCGCGTGCGAGCTGGCGGCCCTCGGCATCCAGGACCGCGTGTTCCTGGGCGGACCGTACACCGATGAGGACTACCGGGGGCGTCGGCGCAGCGCGCTCGTGATCGCCGTGAACTGCACGACAGCCGCGGGCACCTGCTTCTGCACCTCGATGGGCACCGGCCCCGAGGCGCGCGGCGGCTACGACCTGGTGCTCACCGAGCTTGACGAGGGGTTCGTGGTCCAGGCCGGCAGCCCGGAGGGGGCCGACCTCCTGGCCCGGCTCCCGGTCCGCGCCGCGGACGCGGGCCAGCTGTTCCGGGCGGCCGAGTCGGTTGGCAAGGTCGCCGCGTCCATGGGCGACCCGCTTCCCACCGCCGGGCTCCACGACCGCCTGCTGGCCCAGTTCGACAGCCCCCATTGGGCACGGATCGCCGAGCGCTGCCTGTCGTGTGCCAACTGCACGATGGTCTGCCCGACGTGCTTCTGCAGCAGCGTCGTCCAGCGCTCGGACCTCGACGGCGAGGTGTCGACGTCCGAACGGGTTTGGGACTTCTGCTTCACGGCCGGGTTCGCCAAGGTGGCCGGCGGCTCGTTCCGCAGCCGGCCCCGGGACCGCTACCGGCAGTGGCTGACGCACAAGTTCGCCACCTGGGTGGACCAGTTCGGCACGTTCGGGTGCGTCGGCTGCGGGCGCTGCATCACCTGGTGCCCGGTGGGCATCGACATCCGCGCCGAGCTGCTCGCCATCGCGCCTCCGCTGGCCGTCCGCCCGGAGCCTGTGCGCCCAGCGCCGATCGCCGCCGCGCCCGGCTCGTACGCCACGGCCCGGATCGTGTCGATCCGGCCCGAGACCGCCGATGTGACGACGCTGACGGTCGGCGATGTCGATCCCGCGTTCCTGGCCGGTGAGTTCGGCCAGTTCGCGATGGTCGCGGTCCCCGCGTTCCCGCCGGTCCCGATCTCCATCTCGCGCTTCGGCCGGGACTCGATCGATCTGACGATCCGGGCGGCGGGGCCCGCGACCGCCGCTCTGATCGACCTCGGTCCACGCGACGAGATCGGGCTCCGCGGCCCCCTCGGCACGTCATGGCCGATCGAGCGTGCCATGGGCCACGATGTGGTGATCGTGACCGGCGGCATCGGCCTCGCGCCGCTGCGGCCGCTCCTCGACGGCATCATCGCGCGGCGGGATCGGTTCGACACGGTCCGCCTGTTCTACGGAGCCCGGACGCCTGCAGACCAGCTGTACCGCGAGGAGCTCCGGGCGTGGGCCGCGCGCGGCGACGTGGACGTGGAGCTGATCGTCGACCGCGGCACCCCCGAGTGGTCGGGGCCGGTCGGCGTCGTGACCCACCTGTTCGACCAGGCGACATGGGACGGGGAGCGCGCGCTCGCGTTCGTCTGCGGGCCCGAGCGCATGATGGAGGCGACGGTCGACACGCTCCAGAGCCGCGGCCTGTCGCCTGACCGGATCTTCGTCACCCTGGAGCGGCACATGGAGTGTGGCATCGGCCTGTGCGGCCACTGCCAGACGGGCCGGCTGTTCGTGTGTCGCGACGGCCCGGTGTTCGCGTTGTCACAGCTGGGCGACATCTTCGGACGGGAGGGGATGTGATGGCCGTCGTGGCCGCCCGGCCGAGGCTTCGCGTCGGCATCGTGAAGATGGCCTCGTGCGACGGATGCCAGCTCACGCTCCTCGACCTCGAGGACGAGCTGCTGGCGATCACCGAGCGCTTCGAGGTGATCGACTTCCCGGAGGCGAGCTCGCTGCGCTCGGCCGGCCCGTACGACGTGCTGTTCGTCGAGGGCGCGGTGAGCACTCCGCAGCAAGCCGCGGAGATCATGGAGCTGCGGCGCGCCAGCAAGCTCCTCGTGAGCATCGGCGCCTGCGCAAGCTACGGCGGCATCCAGGCGCTCCGCAACTGGTCCGACCACGGCGCGATCCGCGCCGCGGTCTACGCCGGCGCGGAGGGCGTTGAGTCGCTCGATCAGGCCACGCCGGTGTCGGAGCACGTCAAGGTGGACGCCGAGCTCCACGGCTGCCCGATCAGCGCCGA
The DNA here is from genome assembly GCA_021812735.1 of Chloroflexota bacterium. The sequence continues at coordinate 11,336 of JAKAMV010000080.1, forward strand.
ACAGCTGCGCGAGGTCCTGGTCTCGGTGGCCGTGGGACGCCGGCCCCAGATCCGCGAGGAGTCCGTGTGCATCGAGTGCAAGCGCCGGGGCACCGTGTGCCTGATGGTCGCGGAGGGCGTCCCCTGCCTTGGCCCGGTGACCCAGAGCGGTTGCGGCGCTCTGTGCCCCGCCTTCCGGAGGGGCTGCTTCGGATGCTTTGGACCGCGTGAGCGGGCCAATACCGCCAGCCTCGCCGGCACGCTCGCCGGTGCCGGCTCCGACGAAGGCGAGGTGGCCCGCCTGTTCGCCGGGTTCACCGGCTGGGCCGGTGCCTTCCGGTCGGTGGTCGCCGCCTATGGTGGTCCGCCAGGGGTGATCCCATACCCGGTCCCGCCGGCAGTCGAGGTGGAGCCCGATGAGTGAAGTTGACACGCTCGCGGCGGGCACCCCGAATCCGGATCGCGAGTACCGCGTCGACTACCTGACCCGCGTCGAGGGCGAGGGGTCGCTGGTGCTCCGGGTGCGCGACGGGCAGGTTGTGGAGGCGCGGCTCAAGATCTTCGAGGCCCCGCGCTACTTCGAGCGACTGGTCGTCGGCCGCGACGCCGACGAGGTCGTCGACATCGTCGCCCGCATCTGCGGGATCTGCCCGATCGCCTACCAGATGACGGCCGTCCACGCATTCGAGGACCTCTACGGGGCAGAAGTGGCGCCGGCCGTCCGGGAGCTGCGGCGGCTCCTGTACTGCGGGGAGTACATCCAGAGCCATGCACTCCACGTGTTCATGCTCCACGCCCCCGACTTCCTCGGCTATCCGTCGGTGGTCGCCATGGCCGGCGACCACCGACGGATCGTGGAGCAGGGGCTCGCCATCAAGAAGATCGGCAACCAGCTCATCTCCGTGCTCGGCGGCCGGCCCGTGCACCCGGTGTCGGTCCGCGTCGGCGGGTTCTCACGCGTGCCGCGGCGCCGCGACCTCGACACCGTCCGGGTCGACCTCGACAGGGCCGTCGAGATCGCCCGCGCCACGGTGGAGCTCGTTGCGTCGTGGACCCCCCCAGCGCTCGGGCACGCCCAGCCGCTCGTCGCGCTGCGGCACCGGGCGGAGTACCCGTACAACCACGGGCGGATCGTCTCGACCGATGGGCTGGACCTGGCCCCGGGCGACTGGGGCGAGGCGTTCGCGGAGCAGCAGGTCGAGGGCACCAACGCCCTCCACGCGCGGACGCGCGACGGTGGGGTCTACCTGCTCGGGCCGACGGCTCGTGTCACGCTCGACGCGGACCACCTGCACCCCCTCGCGGCCGAGGCTCTGGCCGCAACCGGGCTCCAGCAGGAGATCCGGGTCAACATCCACCGCTCGATCGTCGCCCGTGCGGTGGAGCTGCTCGGCGCCTGCGCTGAAGCTCGGGACCTGATCGACGGCTACCGCGCCCCGGCCGAGCCCAGGGTGCCATTCGTCCCGCGTGCGGGCGTGGCCGCCTGGTCGACGGAAGCCCCCCGGGGCCTCCTGCACCACCGCTACGAAGTGGATGGCAGCGGCCGGGTCAGCGCGGCCCAGATTGTCCCCCCGACCAGCCAGAACCAGGGTGCGATCGAGGCCGACCTCGTTGCCTTCGCGCCGAACGTCATCGACCGGCCGCGGGCCGAGGCTACGCAGCAACTCGAGATGCTGGTCCGCGCGTACGACCCCTGCATCAGCTGCGCCACCCACTTCCTGGACGTGCGGATCATCGAGCAGGGCGCAGCAGACGGACGGCTTGACGACGGGTCTCGCGCCTGGCGATCCGCTATCGGGAAGCGATCCCCAAGCGCCGCCGAGTCCTGACCGCGCGGGCCGTCCGGCCCGGCGCGGCGGGCGCTCCGAGCGGCGCCCCCGCGACCGACGGCCCTAAACCGCCGCGGCAGGGCGAGCCAGCATATAGCTCGCGAGTCCGGTCTCGGGCAAGCCCGGAGCACCCGGCGCCGATCTGGCTGGCAAGCCGAGGTCAAGCCTCAGATGAGCCTTCCCGTCACGACCGAAGGCGTCCCCCAGAACATGGCCCGCTTCTTCACGGCTGCCCGTCGGACCGGCGGGCGGGCGGCGTCGTCGGCGGGGCGGCGGGGCACCGCGGTGGGGGAGGTTGCACGATGACCCAGCTGGCGCCGCCCTCGGTCCGGCTCCTGGTCTGCGGCAACGCGGACCGTGGCGATGACGGAGCCGCGCTCTCCGCGATCGCGACGCTCCTGCCCACCCTCCCCGCGCCGCTCCTGGCGCGCCTCGAGGTGCGCCGCTGCGGGCAGCTCCGGGTGGAGGACCTGCTCGAGGTCCCTGCCGGCGAGGTCACGGTGGTCATCGACGCGGCGGTGGGTGTGCCTCCCGGCCACGTCGTGGCGCTCCCCATCGGGGACATCGCCTCTGCCATGGGAACGCCCGCCCCCCGTTCGTCGCACGAGCTCCCGATCGACCAGGTGCTCAACCTCGCCGCCACGCTCCGTGCCGGCGGCCTGCCCCGCGGCACCTTCATCGGCATCGGCGGCCGGCGGTTCGGCTACGGCCGCCCGCTCTCGCGGTCCGTCCGCCTCGCGATGCCGGGCTTCCAGCAGACGATCGCCTCGGAGCTGGCCCGCCTCGCGCGCGTGCCCGGTTGACCGACTGACGGTAGGCTCGACGCGGACGCGTCGGCCGCGACAGGCGACGCGCGGGCCCCAGGACCGGTCTGACTCCGGGCCAGCAGTCGAGAGGCGCAGGCAGCCGTTGCGCATGAACACCGCCCACCGCAAGGCCGCCCACCGCCCGGTCGTGGTGGCCGATGATCCCGCCCGGCCAGCAGCGGCCGGGGATCCGGGCGCGTGAGCGGCCCGGCGGAGCCCGATGGAGCGCCGGTGTCGGGGGTCTGGGTCGCCCTCGTGCTGCTCGTGGGCGCGGTGGTCGTGTTCCTGGTGCTGGTGCTGACGTCCGGCGTGCTGGGCTGAGGCGTCGGCGCACCGGCCGTCGACCCGCCGTCGCTCGCAGCCGGGCCGGGCGGACAGCTAGGCGATGACCTGCTCGAGGCCCGCCTCGTAGCCCGCGTCGAAGGCGGCGATGTCCGCCTCGACCATGTCGGCGTGACGGTCGCCGAGCACGATCGCGAGCGCCCGGTGGATCGTCTCGGGCTCCACGAACCGGCGTCGCCCGACGAGCGCGCCCAGCGCCACCACGGACACCAGCTTGTCGTCGCCGGCCCGCTTGGCGACGGCGGTGCAGGGCACCTCGAGCAGCTCGATGTCGTCCCGGCCGGACTCGGCCTCGACGAGGGTCGTGTTGACGACCAGCAGCCCGCCGGGCGCGACGACCGGTCCGTACTTGGCCATGGACGGCGGGTTCAGCACCACGGCGTGGTCCGCGCGGTCGACGATCGGGGAGCCGATCATCTTGTCCGCGATGATCACGGTGCAGGACGCGGTGCCGCCGCGCATCTCCGGACCGTATGAGGGGATCCAGAGGACCTCGCGGCCCTCGAGGAGCCCGGCCTCGGCGAGCACCTTGCCGGCGAACAGGATCCCCTGCCCGCCGAACCCGGCGACGATGGTGGAGAGCTCCATCTAGAACCCCTCGGTGATCGAGCGGTGGGGGGCGCCCGGTTGCGGCAGGGCCGGCGAGATGCCCCGCCCGCGGTCGACGAAGGTGCCCACCGGATATGCGCCCATCACGACGTCGCGCAGCCGGTCCATGGCCTCGGTGGGGGTCATGCCCCAGCCGACCGGGCACGTGGAGAGGACCTCGACGATCGAGAAGCCCTTGGCCTCGAGCTGGACCTCGAACGCGCGCCGCAGCGCCTGCTTGGCCTTGCCGACGTGCCCGGGATCGGCAACGGACACGCGCGCCGCGTACTGCACGCCAGGCAGCAGCGAGAGCATTTCGGTGACCGGCAGCGGGTACCCCTGCGTCTGGACGTCGCGGCCGCGAGGGCTCGATGTGGTCTTCTGGCCAGCGAGGGTGGTGGGCGCCATCTGGCCGCCCGTCATGCCGTAGATCCCGTTGTTGACGAACACGACCGTGAACCGCTCGCCTCGTGCCGCCGCATGGACGATCTCCGCGGTGCCGATCGCGGCGAGGTCGCCGTCGCCCTGGTAGGTGAGCACGACCTTGTCGGGCCGGAAGCGCTTCACGCCGGTGGCGACCGCGGCAGCGCGTCCGTGCGGCGATTCCACCGAGTCGAGGGCGAGGAAGTCGTAGGCGAACACGGAGCAGCCGACCGATCCGACCAGGATCGTCCGCGCGCCGAGGTCCAGCTCCTCGAGGACCTCGGCGATGAGCCGGTGGACGATGCCGTGCCCGCAGCCCGGGCAGTAGCTGGTGGGGTTCGAGAGCAGGAGCGGCCGTCGGTAGATCGTGCGGCCCTCGGGCTCGGCGCGCGGTTCGGCGGCGGTCATCGATCTGCCTCCCCGCCAGCGGCCAGGACCCGGTGCACCGCGCCGACGACGCCGTCCGGGCTGGGCACCATGCCTCCCATCCGGCCGTGGTGGTGGACTCGTGTCGCGCCCTCGATCGCCAGCCGCACGTCCTCGACCATCTGGCCAGCGGACAGCTCGACCGCCATCACGGCCCGCGCACCCGCCGCGGCCCCGCGGAGCGCCGCCGCCGGGAACGGCCACAGGGTGATCGGGCGGAAGAGGCCCGCCCTCACGCCGTCGTCGCGCAGCCGCTCGACCGCGGTGCGCGCGACGCGGGCCGCGGTGCCGTAGGCGACGAGCAGGACGTCCGCGTCGTCGAGGAGCTCGCCGGCCCAGCGGACCTCGTGGGCGGCGATCTGCGCGTATACGTCTTGGAGCTCGATGTCGTGGGCCTCGAGGTCCTCGGGCCGCAGGTGGAGCGACTTCACGACCCGCGGCTCGCGGTGGTCGGCGCCGTCGAGGATCCAGTCGGGGCGGGCCTTGGCGAGCGTCTTGAAGGTGGGGGCGACCGGCTCCATCGCCTGGCCCAGGATCCCGTCCGCGAGCAGGATGACCGGAGTGCGATAACGCTCGGCGAGGATGAACGCATCGCGGACCAGGTCGATGGCCTCGGCGATGGACGAGGGCGCCAGCACGGGCACGCGGTAGTCGCCGTGGCCATGGCCCTTGGTCGCCTGGAGGTAGTCCCCCTGGGCGGCGCCGATGCTGCCGAGGCCCGGCCCGCCGCGCATGACGTTGACGAGCACCACGGGCAGCCGCGAGCCGGCCATGTATGACATCGCCTCCGCCATGAGGCTGATGCCGGGGCTCGAGCTGCTCACGAGCACGCGCGCCCCGGCGGCCGAGGCCCCGAGCGCCATGTTGATCGCGGCCAGCTCGCTCTCGGCCTGGACGAAGACGCGGCCCTCCTCGGGCATGCGCCTGGCCATCCACTCGAGCAGCTCGGCCTGGGGGGTGATCGGGTAGCCGAAGTACGCGTCGCAGCCGGCCGCGACAGCGGCCTCCGCGATGGCCTCGTTGCCTTTCATGAGGACGCGGTCGGGAACGTCGGGGGTGCCAGCGCGGGTCGCGTGGTGAGAGGGGACGATCTTGGGCCGGCCTGACGGCCGGTCGACGACGGTCATCGCGTCACGCTCCGCGGGGTCGGGCGAAGATGGACAGCGCGGCATCCGGGCACATCCGCGCGCACTTGGCGCAGCTGGTGCACGCGTCGGCGTCGACCAGGACGACCGGGTGGTGGCCCATCGCGTTCACGTGCGCGGTGTCCAGGGCGAGAGCATTCGGGGCGCAGGCGTCGACGCAGAGGCCGCAGCCCTTGCACCGCTCGATCGCCACAAGGACGGGACGGAACGACGGGGACAGGCCGCTCGCGGGACGTCGAAGTGAGGCGTCCGCAAGCGGTGCGTGCATGGCCATCAGCGGCACCTCCACCTCGGAATATGTGCCCCGACTTGGACTAGCAGACAGGGCCAAGTAGCGCATGCGGACGGGCCGATTCGCACGACGTCCCCGCCCGTGTCGGCGGCGTCGGCAACGGCGGGCGGCGGGCGTCCGCCCGTGGGTTGGCTATGCTCGCGCCATGCCCAAGCTCACGCCCAAGATCATCCTCGAGGGCACACGCCTGACCCGCAAGACCGACCTCGCGTTCGCGCTCAACGAGCACCCCCGGATCGTGGGACCGCGGCGCTACCGCTACCACTCCCCGCTGATCTCGGCCGAGTGGTGCGGCTTCACGCCGGTGCCTTGGGGCCGCGGGCCGATCAACTTCGTGCCCGGTGGCGAGGAGGAGGCCCGGGCGCTCGCGGTCTTCGACGCCTGGGTCCGGCTCATCGAGCTGCAGCCGCACTACTCTTGGATCATCGACCGGTTCCACCTGTCTGCCCGCGCCCACCAGCTCATCGCGCACGGCCACGACGTGGACTTCCGCGCCCTCGAGGAGCGGCTGCGAGTGCTCGACGTGCACCTGGTGCTGTGCACGCGCCGAGACGGGACGTGGGAGGCGGCCCGCGAGGAGCGCCTCCCCGTCTCGGGCAACCCGGCGCAGTACGACGATCTGGGCGCCTTCCGCCGCGAGCAGGCGCTGCTGCGCCGCCTCGCCGGCGAGTCCATCCTGCCCGTCCTCGAGCTCGACACGACCGACGGCGACCTCGACGACCTGTGTGGCCGCGTGGCCGACTGGATGGCCGAGACCGGCGGTCTCTGGCCTCGGGAGGCCCCCGTCGGCGCCGACTGACCGCCGCTCGAGGCACCGGCCGCGGTCGCCTGTCAACCCTCGGGCCGGTTGGGCTGCCTGGACGTGCGCACGCGCGATTCCCCGCAGGCCCATCGGCCCGATCCCCTTGGCCCGTCGCGGCAGTCCATCAGGCCCGCGGTGCAGGATGAGTGGCACTTATTCGCATCTTCGAATATATAGATGCTTCGGCCATGGACGAGATCACGACGCTGCAGGCCGAGGTCCTCAAGACCCTCGCCAACCCCCGGCGGCTGGAGATCCTCCATCGCCTCGTCCTCGGACCGTGCGAGGTTCGCCGCCTCGCCGAGGAGATCGGCGCATCCCAACCAAACGTATCCCAGCACTTGGCCGTCCTCCGCGCCGCCGGCGTCGTCGACGCGGAGCGGGACGGCCGCGAGGTGCGCTACCGGATCGCCGACCCCGACGTCATGGTCGCGTGCGGGCTCATGCGGCAGGTGCTGCAGCGGCGCCTCAGCCGCCTCGGCCGGCTCTCCACCATGGACGCGGCCGACGGCGAGCTGGTCGAGATCCAGTGACCAGGAAGTAGGGGACAACCCGTGGACGACAGCCTCAACGTAGTGGTCTTCTCGGGCACCGACGACAAGCTTCAGGCCGTCGCGGTGCTCACGGCCGGCGCTGCCGCGCTGGGCAGGCAGGTCAACCTGTTCCTCCAGTACTGGGCCCTCGACGCCTTCACGAAGGCCAAGATCGGCCGCGACCACGGGCTGGCGCCCGAGGCCGGCGACACCGGCCGGGCCGCCGTGGACGAGGCCGCGAAGGCCGGCCAGGCCAGCTGGGCCGAGACCCTCCGGCAGGCGAAGGAGCTGGGCGAGGTCGACATCCAGGCCTGCTCCCTGTCCATGGACATCCTCCACCTCGAGGAGGAGGACCTGGATCCGCTCGTGGACGGCGTGGAGGGCGTCACCGCCTTCTACCTCAATGCGGGCGAGGGGCAGATCGTCTTCATTTAGCGAGCGTGCGCGGCCTCATGCCGCGCGAAAGGGAGCACACACGATGGCCAACGCAACGGTTGACGCCCGGGGCCTGAACTGCCCAATGCCGATCGTGAAGACGGCACAGGCGGTCAAGGGACTCACCTCGGGCCAGACGCTCGAGGTCCTCGCGACCGACGCCGGGTCCGTCAAGGACTTCGCGGCCTGGTCGAAGACGACGGGCAACGAGATCATCGAGCAGTCGACGGACGGCGGCGTGTTCCGCTTCGTCCTGCGCAAGAAGTAGGGAAGCAGCTATGACCGTCGCAGAGGCACCCGTTGTCCCGGTCGCCGAGCCTGAGCCCGCCGCCGCGACCCAGCCCGAGGTCCGCCAGCAGGGCATCGCGATCATCTGCTACAGCGGCGACCTGGAGAAGACCTGGGCCGCCATGATCCTGGCGTCTACGTCCGCGTCGCTGGGGATGCCCACCAAGGTCTTCGT
>JAKAMV010000818.1 GCA_021812735.1 Chloroflexota bacterium
ACGCCGTGGGTTTCGCGGTCCGTCCGCGATGATCGAGCCACCCTGCTCCTCGAACCGAACCCGCGGCGCCGCAGCGCGGGACCGGGGAGTAGGGATGGTAGCACCGCTCTCTCGCGTGCTCGCGCGCGTGCTCGCGCGTGTCGCCAAACTGCGCCCACCGGGTGTGGGGAACCCTCGCTGATCTTGCCAGGCCGGCCATGCTCCGAACGTCGTGTTGGATAATAGGATTGACAACACACCAAAAGTTGAATAGTCTATTATCCATGAGCAACCGGTCCCTCCCGCCGTACCCGCGCTACACCAGGCTCGCGGCCGACCTCGGCGAGCGAATCCGCCTCGCCCGGCTGCGCCGCCGCATGACCGCGGACCGGATGGCCGAGCGGATGGGGGTGACGCGCGTCACCCTGCACCGGCTCGAGCAGGGCAACCTGTCGGTCGGCTTCGGAGTTCTCGTCCGCGCGCTCGGGGTACTCGGCCTAGAGGAGGACATCGCGGCGATCGCGGCCGACGACGAACTCGGCAGGCAGCTCGCGGATGCGGCGGTCAAGCCGACCTACCGGCCGAGAAGGAGCGCGTCATGATCGGCGCCGAACTCGACGCGGTCTCCGTCGAGCTCGACGCGGCAGAACTTGGCGGACCGGTGACCATCGGCACGCTTCGGAGAACGCGCGCCCCGGGTGGCTCGCTCGTCGGCTTCGCCTACAGCGACGACTGGCTCGCACGGCGTGACGCGTTCGCGATAGACCCCCTGCACGGGCTCTTCGCTGGTGACCAGTGGCCGCGCGACGGGAAGATCGACCGCATCTTCACCGACGCGGCAACCGATCGCTGGGGCCGGACGCTGCTCGCCCGGCACGAGGCGCACCTCGCGCGGACCGAGCGCCGCCCGCGGCGGACCCTCGACGAATGGGACTACCTCCTCAGGATCTCGGACGTCTCGCGGATGGGCGCGCTGCGCTTCCGCGCGCCCGGCGGTTCATACCTCGTCGTGAACGACGGCGTGCCGCCGATGACGCGCCTGCCCGAGATTCTCGCCGCCGCGCAGGAGATCGAGCGCCCCAGGGACGCGAGCCGGGAGGCCGAGAGCCTGGCCCTCCTGCTCGCCCCGGGCAGCTCGTTGGGTGGCGCTCGCCCGAAGGCAAGCTACGTGGACCCCGACGGGTCGCTCTGGATCGCGAAGTTCCCCTCGCGGACTGACCAGCGCGACATGGCCGCATGCGAGTACGTGCTGAACGAGATCGCCGCTGCGGCCGGGATCGATGTGCCAGAGCATCGGCTCCTCAGCATCGGCGGCGCCCGCCATTCGTTCGCCGCCAAGCGGTTCGACCGGATCGGATCAACCCGGCGCCTCTACGCATCGTCCATGACGCTCCTCTCGCGCCGAGACATGGAGGAGGCCAGTTATCTCGACATCGCCCTCGCGATCGCGGACCACGGGGAGTCGGGTGCCATCAACGGGATGCTCGCTGACATGTTCCGCCGCGTGGTGTTCAACGTCGCCGTCGCGCATCGTGATGACCACCTCCGCAATCACGGCTTCATCAGGACCCCGCACGGCTGGCGCCTGGCGCCGGCGTTCGACCTCAATCCGATGCCCGAGATCCCCGAGCATGCGCTCGCGATCGACGACGCCGATCACACCGGAGACATCGACCTCGTCATGAGCACGGCCGCGTTCTACCGCCTGTCCGAGCAGCGGGCGTCCGACATCGCAGACGAGGTCATGACGGCCGTCAAGGCGTGGGAGACGCCGGCGCGGCGGGTGGGGCTCGGCCCCGTCGAGATGGACACGCTAGCCGAGGCGGTGGGGAGGTGATGCCGGCTTGGCTCGGCCGCGCGGGCCTCGCGGTGGGCCGTTGCGGCGACCAGTTGACATCGAACGTACGTTCTGTATAGTGGCGTCACCTCGAAGGAGACGCCCGGTGACCCGTCACGACGCCGAACGCAAACGCAAGATCTTGGACGTGATCGCCGCCACGATCCGCGCGCGCGGCTACCCGCCGTCCGTTCGCGAGATCGCGAAGGCCGTGGGCCTCGCCTCCACGTCGGCCGTCCACCATCACCTCCAGATCCTGGAGCGGGACGGCTACCTGGAGCGCGGCGCCGCGCAGTCGCGCGCCATCCGGCTCACCCCAACGGCGGCGCTGACGCTCGGCCTGTCGAGCGAGCTCACGCCCCAGTCCATGCCCAGTGAGTCGTTCAACCTCGCAGTCATCGGCGAGATCGCGGCCGGCGGGCCCATCGAGGCGTACCAGGACGCTTCGGAGACGCTCGCCGTCCCGGACGTGCTCGCGGCCGGCGGGGACGCCTACGTCCTCCGGGTCCGTGGCGACTCCATGATCGACGCGCACATCGCGGACGGGGACTACGTGGTCATCCGCCCGCAGGAGACGGCCCGTGACGGCGACATCGTGGTCGCCCAGGTGGAGGAGAACGCCGTCACCCTCAAGCGCTTCTTCCGGGAGAAGGACCGCGTGCGCCTGCAGCCGGCCAACCAGAACTACGCGCCCCAGTTCTACCCGTCGGTGCGGATCCAGGGGAAGCTGATCGGCGTCATCCGCCGCCTGGACTGACCGCGCCGGCCCGCGTCCAGACCTCCGGGTCGTGGGCGAAATGGACGCGAATTGGGTCGAGGGCGCGAAGGCGCTCCACGGACTCGGGGTAGCGCGGGTCACGAGCGCCTGGGGCCCCCGACCCGACGGTGTCGGTGGCACCTTCCCACTCGCGTCGCGACTGGAGGGCCTGGCCCGCCAGCACCACCGTTCCCTGCGGCGTGTCAATGCACAGCGACTGGTGGCCGCGCGTGTGTCCCGGAGTCGGGATCAGGCGCAGCCCCGGGGCCACCTCGAGCTCCCCGTCGATGACCTCGTACCTGAGCCCCGGCACGTCGACCCACTCGGGAACGGTGTAGTCGGGCTCGTGGACCATCTCCCACTCGGCGCGCTGGACGAAGATCGGCACGCCTCCCCCGAGCCGCCCGTTCTGCCCGGCGTGGTCGAAATGTAGGTGGCAGTTGGCTACCCCGGTCACGTCGGCGAGCGCGATGCCCTGAGCAGCGAGCGCGTCGTCGAGCGGTACGACGCGGGGCGTGAACATCTCGTCAATCTCCGCGTTGCCGAGACCGGCGCCGTTGTCGAACAGGAAGACGCCATCACGGTGGATCACCGCATGAGCGTACGACGGCCACCACTCGCGCCCCAGGGTCAACCGTTCCTCGGGGTCGAGGCGCAGCTCGGACACCAGGAACGGGATCACCCGCACGTCGGCCATGGCGGCATCCTACAGGCGCAGCCCGCTCGACGTCGTCCACAGGCAATCCACAGGGCGGCGAACTTCGCGACCTGGCTCGGGGATAACGCCCTAGCGGCCGACTCGGCCAGCCCGTGACACTCAACCTGTCACACCGCCCGCCAAGAATCAGGACCACATGATCGATCGCCTTCCGCCGCAATCCATCGAGGCAGAGCAGTCCGTGCTGGGCGCCGTCCTGATCGACCGGGACGCCATCATCGAGATCGCGGACTTCCTCAAGCCGGAGGACTTCTACCGGCAGGCGCACGCTCGGGTCTACGCAGCCATGCTGGACCTGTCGGAGCGGCGGGAGCCCATCGACATCGTCACGGTCTCGGAGTGGCTGGAGCGCAGCGGGGACCTCGAATCGATCGGCGGCCGCACCTACCTCGGCACGCTGTCAAATCAGACGCCCACCGCCGTGCACGCGGCCCAGTACGCGCGGATCGTCGAGCGCAAGGCGGTCCTGCGCAACCTCATCAGCGCCGCGGGCAAGATCGCGGGCATCGGCTACGAGGACCCCGCCGAGGTCAGCGAGGCCATCGACCGGGCGGAGGCGGAGCTGTTCGCGGTCAGCGAGCGGCGCGTCTCGGCCGGCTTCTCGGTCCTGCGCAGCCTGCTCCACGACGCCTACGACCGGCTCGACTACCTCCACGCGCACCGCGGCGAGATCAGCGGCATTCGGACGGGGTTCGGGGACCTCGACGCGCTGACCACGGGCCTCCAGCCCAGCGACCTCGTGATCCTCGCCGCCCGCCCGTCGGTCGGCAAGACCAGCTTCGCGCTCAACATCGCAGAGCACGCTGCGGTCCGAGACAAGAAGAGCGTGGGCATCTTCAGCCTCGAGATGAGCAAGGAGCAGCTCGTGCTGCGCCTGCTCTCGTCCGTGTCGAGCATCGACTCCCAGCGACTGCGCTCCGGC
>JAKAMV010000081.1 GCA_021812735.1 Chloroflexota bacterium
GTCGGACCTGAGCCACGCGATCGCGAGCGACAGCAGGATCAGCGAGAGGCCCACGCCGAACACGGCGACCGGGATGCCGCCGATCCGCGCGTACTGCGACTGGGCGACGGTCTCGCAGCCGTGGAGCTGGCCGCACGACGGCACCCCGCCGCCCAGCTCCACGTACGAGAGGTAGCTGGCGATGAGCAGCCCCACCACGTCGAGGGCGGCGAGGATGAGGCCGGGGTGGATCCGCTTGAGCTGGTGGGTGCGAACCACGACGGCGAGCAGGATGACGCACCAGACCGCCACCGGCGCGAGGGTGTCCGCGGTCTGCGAGTAGGCCTGGTAGACGACGCCGAACACGAGCCCCACGAGCGCCCCGGCGTAGTGGACGTCCGCAAGGCCGTCCCGGTCGGTGACCGCCCACGCCACGGCGCCCACGACCAGCAGCACCCCGAGCGCGATCCCCACCTGCGGCACCGGGATTTTGTCCTGCGGGTCGATGGAGAACAGCCAGCCCACCATGGCCAGCGCCACGAGGTCGAGGACGGCGAAGATCCACCCGGGGTGGAGGCGGCTGGCGCGCTGCGCGGTGGCGGTCATCGGCGATCGAACCTGTGCGGGGGATTGACAGCGTCGGGCACCAAGTCTAGAACCTTCGGGGGATCCGCCCCGGCGCGCCGACCGGCCCGCGCTGGCGGGGCCAAGGGTCCCGGCCAAAACGCCCACGCCGGGCCCGCCGCGCGCCACGTGGCCCCTTCGCTTGCGCTGGCGAAAGGGGCAGTCTGTACCGGCGCACCGTTCGCGCCGCCGTCCCGCCCCGCCCGACCAGCTTCGAGGCTCCGATGACATCCCAGACCAGCAGCCCGCAGGTCGCGACCGAAGCGCCGCGCGCAGCCCACCCGCTCGACGCCATCTTCCACCCCCGCTCCATCGCGGTCGTCGGCGCCACCGAGAAGGAGGGCTCCGTCGGGCGCACGATCCTGTGGAACCTGCTGTCGTCGCCGTTCGGCGGCACCGTCTACCCGGTCAACCCCACGCGCCCGGCCATCCTCGGCGTCAAGGCGTACCCGTCGATCAGCGCGATCGGCGAGTCCGTCGACCTGGCCGTCATCGTCACCCCGGCCAAGACCGCTCCTGACCTCGTGGAGGAGTGCGGCCAGGCGGGCATCAAGGGCGTGATCATCATCAGCGCCGGCTTCAAGGAGGTCGGCGCCGAGGGCGTGGAGCTCGAGCGCCAGGTCCTCGCCACCGCCCGCAGGCACGGCATTCGCGTCGTCGGGCCGAACTGCCTGGGCGTGATGAACCCCGTCGGCCGGATGAACGCCACCTTCGCCGCGGGCATCGCCAAGCCGGGCCGCGTGGGCTTCGTCAGCCAGTCGGGCGCGCTCCTCACCGCCATCCTCGACTGGGCCGAGCACGAGGACGTGGGCTTCAGCTCGATCTTCTCGCTGGGCTCGATGCTCGACGTGGGCTGGGGCGACGTCATCGACTACCTGGGCGACGACCCGAACACGGACTCGATCGTCATCTACATGGAGACCATCGGCGATGCGCGGGCGTTCCTGTCCGCCGCCCGCGAGGTGGCCCTCACCAAGCCCATCATCGTGATCAAGCCCGGCCGCACCGCCCAGGCGGCCAAGGCGGCCGCCTCGCACACGGGCTCGCTGACGGGCTCGGACGACGTGCTCGACGCCGCCTTCCGGCGCGCCGGCGTGCTGCGCGTGGAGCAGATCAGCGAGCTCTTCCAGATCAGCGAGATCCTCGCCAAGCAGCCGCGGCCCCGCGGCCGCCGGCTCTCGATCGTGACCAACGCGGGCGGCCCCGGCGTGATCGCCACCGACGCGCTGATCGGCGGCGGCGGCGAGCTCAGCGAGATCGGCGACAGCACGATGGAGGCGCTCAACGCCGTCCTGCCGGCAGTGTGGAGCCACAACAACCCGATCGACATCATCGGTGACGCGCCGCCGGAGCGGTACGCGAAGGCGCTGGAGGTGGCGGCCGACGACCCCGCGACCGACGGCCTGCTCGTGATCCTCACGCCCCAGGCGATGACCGACCCGACGGCCACGGCGAGGGCGCTCGTCAAGCACGCCCACATCGAGGGCAAGCCGGTGCTCGCCTCGTGGATGGGCGGCGCCGAGGTGGAGGAGGGGGCCGCGATCCTGCGCGAGGCCGGCATCCCCACCTTCAGCTACCCGGACACCGCGTGCGTGCTGTTCAACCACCTGTGGCGCTACACGCAGAACCTGCGCTCGCTGTACGAGACGCCGGAGCTGCCCATCGCGCTCGAGCGCGGCGAGTCCCGCGAGGCCGCCGACAAGATCATCGCGGACGTGGCGGCCGAGGGCCGGACGCTGCTCACCGAGTACGAGAGCAAGAAGGTCCTGGCCGCGTACGGCATCCCGATCACCGACACCGAGATCGCCCGGACGTCGGACGAGGCGGTCCGGGCGGCTGCCGCGATCGGCTACCCGGTGGTTGCCAAGCTCCTCAGCCGCACGATCACCCACAAGACCGACGTCGGCGGCGTGGCCCTCAACCTGCGCAACTCCGACGCCGTCCGCGAGGCATTCGACCGCATCCGGGACTCGGTCGCGGAGAAGGCGGGCGCCGAGCACTTCGAGGGCGTGACGATCCAGCCGATGATCAACTGGTCCGGCTACGAGCTGATCGTCGGGTCCTCGCCCGACCCGCAGTTCGGCCCGGTCCTGCTGTTCGGCATGGGCGGCCAGCTGGTCGAGGTGTTCAAGGACCGTGCGCTCGGGCTGCCGCCGCTCAACACCAATCTGGCCCGAAAGCTGATCCGAGAGACGAAGATCAGCCACGCGCTCCGGGGCGTGCGCGGACGAAAGCCGGTCGACGAGGACGCCCTGGCATCCCTGCTGGTGCGGTTCAGCCAGCTGGTGGCGGAGCAGCCGCGGATCGCGGAGATCGACATCAACCCGCTGCTGGCCTCGCCGGAGCGCGTGATCGCGCTCGACGCGCGCGTGGTCCTGCACCCTGCCACGGTCGCCGACGCGGAGCTGCCGCGGCTGGCCATCCGCCCCTACCCGCACGAGTACGGCCGCCAGGTGACGACCGACGACGGCGCCACCGTCACCATCCGGCCCATCCGGCCCGAGGACGAGCCGGACGTGGCCAGGTTCCATGCCCGCCTGTCCGAGCGGACCGTCCGCGCCCGCTACGGGAAGGACCGCTCGCTGGCGGAGCGGACCGCGCACGAGCGGCTCGCCCGGATCTGCTTCGTGGACTACGACCGCCAGTTCGCGCTCGTCGCCGAGGCGCCGGTGCTGGGCGGCTCGCGCGAGATCGCCGGGGTGACCCGCCTCTCGCGCATCCACGCCACCAACGACCGCCAGCTCACGATGGTCATCGCCGACGCGTGGCAGCGGCAGGGCATCGGCGCGGCCATGGTCCGGTGTGCGGTCCGCGTCGCGAACCTCGAGCGCGTCGACCACCTCATCGCCGAGCTCTCGCCGGACAACACGGGCATGCGCGAGCTGCTCGCGGACGAGGGCTTCCTGTTCGAGCAGCGGGGCGACGTGCTCGTGGCCACACTGGCCGTCTAGCGAAGCCGGCCCGATCCCTTGACGGGGCGTCAGGCGTCGTAGGCGACGCGCCAGGCCGGGCCGGCCCCGCCGTGCGCTTCGTCGAGCACGCGCGCGAGGGCGCGCGCCAGGTCGCGGACGGGCCCGGGCGAGTCCGGGTCGTCCATGGCCGCGGCCAGCAGGTCGCGGTCGTCGTCGCCGAGCACGCCCTCGAACGCGCCCTCCGCATCAACGAAGTCCACGCCGATCCAGTCCAGCGCGGACTCCGCCTCGTCGAGCGTGGCGAACGACATCACGAGCGTCGGCTGCGCGTCCATGCCGATCATGGTAGCGGCGGCCGTGCGGCGACGGCGCCCGCCTGGCCGTGGACTCGAGGGGAGCCAGCCGGCGTCGGGCGTCATCAGGCATCGGGAGTCAGCCGGGAAGCAACCGGCGACCACCGCGCTGTCGGTGGCGGCGTCGGCCGTGCCGTCCGGGTGGACGACCATGTCGAGCCGCAGCCTGCCGCCCGCCGTCATCGGCGCCCCCGTCTCGCGATTCGTGAGCACCGACCACTCGACACCGGCGCGCGCGGGGTTGCTCCCGGCGACTCAACGGTGCGTTCCACGCATGACCGTTGCGTGCAGCGACCGGCTCGTGCGCTGCGTGGCGTACGACGGCGCCGCCACCGCACAACTGGTGCCTCGTGCGATGCATCGTGCAGGGACCGCACCGTTGAGTCGCCAGCGGCACGAGTGAGCTGTGCGGGCGCCAGCGCCAACCGCGTGACGTCCGGAGCCGCGGGCCGCGCCGTCGCCAGCGCCAGCCAACAAGCCGTCCGGCTCGCCGCGCCGGCAGCGCAGGCGACGATGCTGGCCGGGTGACCCGGCGGACCTTCCTCATCGACACCGACACCGCGTCGGACGACGCCGTCGCGCTCGTGATGGCCTTGCGCCAGCCCGACGTCGAGGTCGCGGCGATCACGGTCGTGGCGGGCAACGTCCCGCTCGAGCAGGCTGTCCAGAACGCGCTGTACACGGTCGAGCTGTGCGGCTCGCGCGTGCCGGTCCATGCCGGCGCCGCGGCGCCCCTGTCGCGCGCACTCCGCACCGCCCAGTTCGTGCACGGCCAGGACGGGATGGGCGACATCGGCCTGCCCCTCGCGGGGCGCGAGCCCGCCTCCCGCGACGGCATCGGCGTCCTTGTGGACGAGATCGGCCGGCGGCCCGCGGGCACGGTCACGGTCGTCACCCTCGGGCCCCTCACGAACGTCGCGCTCGCCTTCCGTCGCGATCCGTCGATCCCGTTGCGCCTCGGGAGCCTGGTCATCATGGGCGGCACCGGCGACGCGGTGGGCAACATCTCGGCCGTCGCGGAGTTCAACGTCTGGGTCGACCCCGAGGCCGCCGCCGAGGTGTTCGCCTCAGGCGCGCCGATCACCATGGTCGGCTGGGACATCTCGCGCAAGTACGCCGTGATTCCGCCAGACGACGCCGCCCGACTGCGCACGGCCGGCCCGCTGGGAGGCTTCGCGGTGGACATCCAGGCGACGCGGACCGCGTTCACCGAGCACGAGACGCAGCTGGCGGGGTTCGACCTGCCCGACCCGATCGCCATGGCCATCGCCTTGGATCGGTCGATCGCCACCGACGTGCGCCGCCGCAACGTTCGGGTGGAGACGGCGGACGGGATCGCCACCGGCCAGACCGTCATCGACCATCTCGGCGTGGAGCACCTCGCCCCGAACGCGGACGTGGTGCTCGAGGCATCTCGGGAGCGGTTCCTGGAGCTGCTGTTCCGGGCGCACGCCGGCTGACCAGACCTCGAATAGCGGCGACGTCCTCGCCTCTGGCGCTGCTTGTCGCGCGAGTCCGCCCAGTGCCCCGCGAGGACGCGGGCGGGTCAGCCGCGGCGCATCGCCGCGCGGGGGAAGATGAGCTCGAGCTTCTCGGCGCGCCGCGCCTGGTGGACGGCCTCGGCGGTGAACACGGCGACGGCGCCGAGCAGGAGGATCAGGGAGGGCAGGTCGGGGAGATTCATCGCGGCGTCCACTTGGGCTGACGACCGCCGATCCCGGGCGGGGCCGTGCGTGCAGCCTGTGGCAAGGGTGCCCGGTGGCGCCGGCATCGGGTAGCGACGCCCGGATCTCAACCGGACCGTGCCCGACGGGCTGGCCGGCATCCCGGAGCCTGCCCGGGAATGGACGAACGGCCTGTGGGACGGGCTGACGCCGCTCCCACCGTCCGCTGGGCATCGACGTCCGTTGCCATGCCCACGGCGGGGGGAGGAAGATGGTCGGGGCGGTGGGATTCGGACCCACAACCTCGTGCTCCCAAAGCACGTGCGCCACCGTTGCGCCACGCCCCGAAAGGTTTCGTGCTCACGAAGCGCATGTGCTTCGTGATTCGAGCGGTGGGGACTTGGCTCCACCGCTCCTAGCGCATATGCTGTCCGCGGGTCTGCAACGGAAAGCAGAGGCAAGGATCGCGATGGAAGCCATCCCGACCGCGGCTCATGATACGTCCACGCCGCCCGTCGACGAGCTCGACGAGCTGGTCGCGTCCTGGCGCCGGCACCTGCGCGCGCAGCGCATGAGCCCCTCGACCATCACCACGTATGCCGCGGCGGTGGGCCAGCTGGCGACCTTCCTGCGTACGAACGGGATGCCGACGAACCCCGTGGCGATCCGCCGCGAGCACGTCGAGGCCTGGATCACCGAGCTGCTCGACCGCTGGAAGCCAGCGACCGCCCACAACCGGTACCGGGGCACCCACGCGTTCTTCCGCTGGCTCGTCGAGGAGGGCGAGGTCCGCGACAGCCCGATGGACCGGATGAAGCCGCCGCGGCTGCCGGAGGCGCCGCCGCCCGTCCTCCGGGACGCGGAGCTGCTCGCGCTGTTCGCCGTGTGCGAGAAGGACCGGAGCTTCGTCGGCCGCCGGGACGAGGCGATCGTGCGCGCGCTCGCCGACACGGGCATCCGGCGCAGCGAGCTGCTGGGCCTCGAGCTCGAGCACGTCGACCTCGAGCGCGGTGTCCTGCGGGTGACAGGGAAGGGCTCGCGCACGCGCGACGTCGCGGTCGGCGACCTCACCGTGCGAGCTCTCGACCGCTACCTGCGGCTCCGCGCCAAACACGCCGCCGCCGAACTGCCGTGGCTGTGGCTCGGGCGCTATGGGCGGCTCCGCGAGTCCGGCCTGGGCGACCTCATCCACGCCCGCGCGACGGCCGCCGGGATCGGCCGCAGGGTGCATCCGCACGACTTCCGGCACGCCTACGCCCACCACTGGCTGGCCGCCGGCGGCCAGGAGTCGGACCTGATGGCGATCGCGGGCTGGCGGACGTCGGAGATGGTGCGCCGGTACGCCGCGGCGACGCGGCAGGAGCGCGCCCTCGCAGCGGCGCGCAAGCTGTCGCCGGTCGACCGGATCTCGGGCGGCCGCTAGCGAGTCCGCGGCTCGGCGCCAGCGATCCGCCCGCGCGCGACACTGGGAGATCGGGCCGCAGCACTGCGCTCGGCCAAGCGCAGCATGTGGGCGCGCATCGCCGCTTCCGATCGCTTCGCGCGCTCCTCCGGGTGCAGCACGCCCTCGGGGTCTACCTCGCGCTCGAACCGGCGCCGGAACCCGGCACGAGCCGGCCGGGTCATCTGGTCACCGCTCCGTCGAGCCCGCGTCGTGAGCCCGCCGATGCGACCCCAAAGCGACCGCTGAGGCACACGATCCGGCGGGCCGGGGGATCGACGATTGCGGGTCATTTCCTGCCCCTTTCGACGCCGAGACGCCCGACTAGCGTCTCGCCGACCCTCGCGTCTGTGTCGTCCGCCATCGCGTCGCGGATGACGCCGGCGATCGCGGCAATGACGATGTCGCTCCGGCGGCGTGGCGCCGCACCGGGCTGTCTCGCGACCGGGATCCGTCGGCCCACCCGCGGGCGGTTGAGGGCGGCTGCGTGTCGCCCAACCGGGGGCGAGGTAGCACCCCGGCGGCCGGGACCGCCGGGCGCAGGCGCGGATTCGGGAACCCCGTAGGGGTGTCGCACTTCGCCCGCCCGCGCTTGCCACGATCGGAGCGGGTGTCGCGTCCCTCGTCGGTCCGAGGTCGCGGCCCGGTCGCGGCTGGTCCTGCGCGAGGTGCCACGGACGCGACGAGGGGCGCGCGGGCCGTCGCCGCTCACATCGCGCTCGCGAGCATCGGGATCGCCCGCAGCACGCGGTCGTCGAGCGCCTCGAGCGCCGCCGGGTCCGACAGGTCGCCTGGCCTGAGGTACGGCCAGGCGTCGCCGGTCCAGTGGGGCGCGAAGCCGACGACCGGGGCCTCGACGCCCTCCGGCGTGGTCCACGCGGCGGCGTACGGGTCGGCCGTCAGGGCGGGCTCGGCCACGACCCAGGCCGTGACGACCGAGCCGTCCGCCCCGCCCCCGCGCAGGCGGGCCCGGACCGAGGCGGCGCGCCTCGGCGAATCGACGACGATCCCGACGTGGAGCGGGGCCCTGACGCGCCGGCCGTCGTACACCGCGCGGTACGCGTCGATCTTGTGGGCGAGGACCGGCCCCCGCTCGGTGCCGAGGTCCCGCTCGAGCGCGAGCAGGACCGAAGCCTCGCCGACGCGGACCACGGCCAGGGCGTCGGGCCGCAGGTCCGCGCCCCAGGCGAGGCGGACCAGCGGGCGCTCGGACACCCAGCCGGCGAGGCCGAAGCCGCGGTCCGGGTCGCCGGCGCGCAGGAAGGCCGCGAACACGTCGTGGGTGGCCAGGCCGTGGATCACCGGCGACACGCCCTCGGGGGCCCCGGTGCGCAGCGCCTCCTGCCCGTCGGGCCAGATCGAGCGGTCGAGCGCGGCCCGGGTCGCCCGCGTCAGCGCGTAGGCGTAGCGCCCGCGGGGCCGCTGGCGGTTGGCCGCCCAGAACCCTGTGAGCAGCCCGTACTCGACCAGGCGCGCCAGCCGCCGCTGGGCGACCCGCCGGTGGCCGTACGCGAGCAGGCCCGCGAGCTCGGCCGTCACGACGTCGCCGTGCAGGAGCCAGAGCAGCAGCGCCCGGTCGCGGTCGGGCAGCGCAGCCCAGGCGGCGATCCCGGGACCGGGCCGACGGACCGCGGTCACGGCGCGCCGCGAGCCAGGCCCGTCGCCGAAGCATGGTAGGCGCGACCCGAGTTGCTGATGGCCACGGCGACAGCCTCCCTTCACCTTTGACATCTGCGGCCCGATTCGATGGATCGAGGGCCGTACGGTCGGTCAGCTCGCCCACGCCTACGCCCGCGCCGCTGGCGCCAGGCCCCGCACCGGACGAGCCGATCAGCCCAATGCCGACGGTACGGACCACGGACGGCCGGGTCAATGCCAGGTGTGTACAGGTCTGTGTACGGATTCGGAGCTGGGGGCGGGGAGCCGCCCAGAGCCGACCCAGTGCCGCAGACGTCCTCCGACGCCCGTTATCCGAGGCCGACGGGCCGGGTCTGTTCGTGCATGTTCTCTCGATGAGCTCGCACGTCCCCGTGCCTGTTCGTCATGCGGGACGCCGACCTGCGACGCCTGTCCATCGCGTCGGTCGTGTCCACCTCCGCGCGCTGGACTACATGGTCGCCCTGCTCGTCGTCACCTTCGAGGAGGCCGGGGCTTTGGGACTGGCGCTCCTCGGCCTGGCGCGGACCCTGCCGACGACGGTGGCGGTCCCGCTCGTGGGCGCCGTCGGGACCAGGGTGCCCGCGCAGGGGCTGCTCGCCCTGACCTACGCGATCCGGGCCCTGCGAGATGCGGGGGAACTCCGCCTCGAGCGACCTGGGCTGACTGGCGGGCGACCCTGTCCCCTGCCTTCCCCCCGAAGTGCCGAGGGTTGCACCCCCTTCCCGCCCTGAGCGGCGGCGGGCGACAATGGACTGCCGCCAGAGTGCGTACGCGCGATCGTCCCCGTCGCCGTCTCTGTGCGAGAGCTGGATTCGACGAGACGGGGACCACTATGAGATACACCTGCCTACGCGTCAGCAACTTCAAATCCCTCCGGGACGTCGAGGTGCCGCTGTCGCCGTTCGGGTGCGTGGTTGGCGAGAACAACTCGGGCAAGTCGAGTCTGCTGCAGGCCCTGATGCTGGTCTCGACGGGCGCGAAGCTCTCCCCGAGCTACTTCCACGACCCGGCACAGCCGATCCGCCTCGCGCTGGCCATCGAGGGCATCTCCGCGGCCGACCTCGACGCGCTGTCGCCCGAGCACCGGCCGCGCGTGGAGGAGATCGTCCGCGACGGCCGCCTGGTGCTCGTGCGGGAGTACCCGCCGGACGGCAAGTCGACGCTCGGGTACGAGGCGCTGGTGCCGCGCGAGGCGCGGTACGGCGAGGCGTCCGTCTCGGCGCTCCTCAAGGGCAAGCGGGGGGCAGCCCTCGTGGCGTCGGTGGAGGGCGAGTTCCCCGAGCTGGCCGGCCAGCTCGAGGCGTCGGCGACGATCGAGGTCGCCCGGCAGGCGATCAGGCGGCTCGGCGACGCCCTCCCGCCGGGCGGAAAGGTGCTGTCTGACGTCCCCCTGCCGACTGGCATCGACAAGAGCATCGACCCGCTCCTCCCCGAGCCGATCTACGTCCCGGCCGTCAAGGACCTCTCGGACGACCTCAAGACGACGGAGTCGACCCCGTTCGGCAGGATCCTGTCCATGCTGCTGCGGGTTGTCGAGGACCGCGTGGGCAACCTGCCGGCGCTCCTCGCTGACCTCGACGGGCAGCTGAACGTCGACCCGTCGCGGCGCGGCACCGCGGAGGACCGCCGCCTGGACGAGATCCGCGCGATCGAGGAGACGCTCGGGACCCGGCTGGGCGAGGTCTTCGGCCCCGTCGACCTCCACCTCAGGATCCCGCTCCCGGAACTGCGAGGAATTCTCGGGTCCGCCCAGATCTCCCTGGACGACGGGGTGTCGGGGAGCCCCGAGACGAAGGGCGACGGCCTGAGGCGGGCCGTGGTGTTCGCCATCCTACGGTCGTATGCCGAGCTACGGGAGCGGCTCACCCCGCTGCAGGCAGGTGAGGGCACCGGCGGCGCACGGGTCCCGGCCCGTCCGCTGTTCCTCCTGTTCGAGGAGCCCGAGCTCTACCTGCACCCCAAGGCCCAGGAGGCGCTCCTGGACGCCCTCGTCGTCTTCTCGCGGGACCATCACGTCCTCGTCTCGACCCACTCGCCGGCGTTCCTCAGCCCGAACGCCACGCAGACCTTCATCCGCCTGCGGAGGGTGCCGGGAGGGCCGGGGTCGGCGGCTCCGCATGCGGAGGCGTGGCCGGTCGCGATCGAGGGCATCGACTTGCGGAACCAGTTCGCGATCGTCTGCTACGAGAACAACAGCGCGGGCTTCTTCTCGGACACCGTGGTGCTCGTCGAGGGCCCGAGCGATCTGATCGCGCTGCCCCACCTGGCCCGCACGCTCGATCCGCGCTGGGACACGCGCAGGCGTCCGGTGGTCTTCGTCAAGGTCGGCGGCAAGGACAACTTCGCGGCCTACCGTCGCTTCTTCGGTCGGTTCAACGTCCGCGTCGTCGTCGTCGCGGACCTCGACGCCCTGGTCCGCGGCTTCGACAAGCTCGGCGCAGGAGCTGCGAGCACCGCGCTGCGGACCTCGCTGCTCGACGCAGTCAACGCGACCGCCTGTGCCTCCGAGCCGTCCAATGGCGACCTGCGCCAGCACATGGGCGACCTGCGGTCCCGCTGGGCGCGGGTCAAGGCGTGCAGGGCGGCCCTCGACGGCACGACTGGCCTGGCCGCGCTCGACGCCGCGCTTGAGGAGTTCTTCGGCTGGGAGAGGCACTCCTCCCAGCTCGAGATCCTCCGGGCTGCCGACGATCCCGCGGTGGCGCAGCTCAAGCACGCCCTCCTCGATTCCCTGCGGGCAGAGGGGATCCATGTCCTGTCGCGAGGAGAGATCGAGGACTACTACCCCGAAGGCGTCCAGGGGAGCTCCAAGCCCGAGAGGGCGATCAACTTCTGCGACGCTGTGACCGACCGGCCGGCGGCTCTCGCGTGCGCGAGCGAGGTCGTGTGCGAGCACGGCGGAGCCCCGGCACGGGCGAACGAGCTCGATCTCCTCTTCGCCGCCATCTTCGGACAGTAGCGGCCGGCAGAGCCGCCGCTCCAGTCGGTCTGGCCGCCGGGGCATCGCCTCACCGGTCGGCGCCCGCCACGGAACGCCAAGGCACGGTCCGGGTCGCGAAGTCGTCCCCGCCGATCAGGTCCCTCGCGATCTCCGCCACTCCGGCTCCCTCGGCCGCATACCCCGCCTCCGCGGGCGATCCCTCGGGCGCGGCGCGCCGTCTTCAGCATCGCGCTCCAACTCACTGGCCCTCGCGGCGCCCTTATGGCGGGCTCGGCCCTGAAGATCGCCAGCCAGAACGCCCCTGCGTCGATCGCCGCCCACGCCTCGGCGAGCGCTGAGGGATCCCCCAGATCCGCTCGTGCTGAGGGTGGCCCCCCGGCAAGGGACGACCTCGCCGCCGCACTCGCCGAGTCCGGCCTCCTGTGGACGGACGACGTCGAGCGGAGCGCAGGCTGATCCGCAGGCAGGGCCGGCAGCTGCCACTCGCCCGACAGCGGCGCACGCCACCCGCCGGCAGCACAGGCTGAGGGTTCCACCCCATTGACTCGAGGGTGCCCATTGGGCAGCGTGGGGTCGACACCTGCGGGGGAGCGTGAAGGTGCACCGGCGCTGCCTCCGGCTGAGGTGTCGGAGTCCTCTATGGAGGGA
This sequence comes from Chloroflexota bacterium, assembly GCA_021812735.1. Next base: position 12,222 of record JAKAMV010000081.1, read on the forward strand.
AATGGATGCGCCGGAAGATCACTGCCACTGCGCTCTTCCTGTCGTTGGCCATCGCCGCCCCCGTGTTCGCGACGACCGAGTACGTCGGTGGCGGCTACTGGAACTACGGGTCGGTCTACTCGCCTCCGTTGGGCAAGCACGTGTACTCGCAGTACACGCACAACACCGCAACGCACACTGCGTACGCGTGGTGCGGGTCCGACTCGAAGATCATCCAGAAGCCCGCCGGACAGACCGCGGACGCCAATGCGTACTGTGCGACCTGGGATTCGGGCGCGGTCTCCTGGTCGGTCCCGTGATCCTCAAGTCGTAGCCAGCCAGCCGCTGCGGTCGCGCACGCTCGTGCGCGACCGCTCGGCACAGCCCCGAGTGCGGGCAGTGACGCCGCGGCTCTCGACTGACCCAAGGGGGACGCCCATGAGACTGCTGGCGCTCGTGTTCATGATCCTGCTGTCGGCGGCCGCCGCGGCAGGCGCGATCGTCGGTGCCGAGACCGAGCAGCACCAGCGACTCCAGCAGGCGGCGACCAGCAGCGGGCAGGCGTTCGCGATCCCCGCTGACGATCGGCTCGCCGACCCCGACGCCGTCTACGCGGCACTGAACCGGGCCGCGGGCGATGCAGGCGTGAACGTCTTCCGCACGGTGGTCGACTACGCCGCCGACGGGCGCCAGGAGGTCACCCACTACGTCCTGATCACCGGGCCGACGCACCTGTTCGACTCCCTGTCCCTCGACTCCGGCCGCTGGCTGACGGCGGACGACGGCACCCACCCTGAGCGGTTCCTGTCGACCGACCCGAGTTCGAGCCCGGCGCAGGTGGGCGTGATCCGGGACCTCGGAGGGAACGACCACGCCTCCGTCCGCGCCCTCCGCAATGCGTTCGATGTCGTCCCGACGGCGGGTGCGTACACCGTGGAGGCGACAGGTTCCGGTACGGCTGGCGAGTTCCTCGGCGCGCTCGCCGTGGAGGCGTCCAAGGCAGCCAGGTCGCCCGGGCTCTTCACCGCGAAGACCTTCCAGCCGGCGATGGGCGCCGTCGCCACGTCGGGGGGGCTTGGCCCGGTGCTGGACGCCGCCCAGTACATGCTGGTCGTCGCGGCGGCCTTCGCGATCGCCTTCGGCGTCCTGCGCGAGGCGAAGCGCGCTGGAGTCATGAAGCTGCTCGGCGCCGGGCCAATTCGTGTCTGGTGGGCGCTGTACGGCCGCATGACCGCGATCACCATGGCGGCCTGCGTCGGCCTGGCCGCCGTCGCCAGCCTCGTGGTGAGGGATTCGGATGCGGCGCTCGTCCAGTCGTCGGGACTCGCGGTCGTTCGTGTCTGCGCCGTGATGATGGGCGCGTCGGCCGTGGCCTGCGCATACGTCGTCCGGGCGAAGACCGCCGAGGCCGTGAAGAACCGCAAGGACACGCGCGCGGTGTTCGCAGTCAACAACCTCCTCAAGGCGACGGCATCGACTGTCCTGATCGTCACCGCCGCCGGCGTCTCGGTGCAGTTCGCGAGCGCGAGCGCGGAGCGGCAGCATCTCGGGAACTGGGAGCGCGCCCGAGGGTACGGGGTCTTCCTCCCGCTCTCGAGCGGGTATGACATGGCCGACCAGATGGCCGGCGCGGACGGAATGCGCCACGCCCTGGCCGCGGACCTCTATCCGATCCTCAACCGGCAGGGCGCCCTGTACGTCGACGCGAGCTCGCTCGAGCCGATCCCGTTGGGAGCTCCCACGCCGCCGCCCGAGGTGATCCAGACAATGGTCGTCAATCCGAACTACCTCGCCACCTTCCCCGTCCTCGACGCGAAGGGCGATCGCATCGAGGTGAGCGAGGACACCTCGGACTGGATCGTGCTGGCGCCGTCCCGGGACCGGGGGCGCGAGTCCGAGATCCGCTCCTACCTGGGGCTCGTCCGACAGGACCCCGAGCGGCCGCAGGGACGCCCGATCGACATCATCTGGACCCAGGACGGGCAGCAGGTCTTCAGCTTCGACCCTGCGGTCAACCCGGACCAGGGCAGCAACGTCACCGATCCCGTCATCGAGGTCATGACGATCGCGAACAGCGTGCCCCTGGATCGCGGAAACATGGTCACCGGGGACCCCGGCGGCGCCGTCAAGGTGCGCCTCGGAGACGGCGGCGGCCCAGCGACGCTCAAGGGGCTGATGCCCGACCTCGAGCGCCTGAACCTCGATGACAACCTCCGTCGCCTCGTGACCCTGGACCAGGTCGCGGCCGAGAGAATCGCCTCACTCGACCTCCAGATCCAGGTGATGGCGATCGCCTTGGCCGGGATGGTCGGCGCACTGCTCCTGCTCGCCGTCCAGGCGATGTCCATCCTGTTCCAGCACTACTCGCGGCGCATCACCGTGCGACGGCTGCAGGGCTACGGGCTCGTCCGGTCGAGTCGCGAGATATGGGCGATCTTCGGCGTCATGTGGCTGGTGCAGGTGGCGGCAGCTTCGGTGGTCAACTACTTCGCGGCCGACCCGTCGGGCGCCTCGGCGAGTGCCAGCGGCGGCGTCGTGCTCGGCGTCGCCGGAGGCGTTGCCGCGGTCGAGGCGGTGTTCTCCATCGCCGTCCTGGGGAGCATCGCGCGTCGTCGCGCCGTTCGCGTCCTGAAGGAGGAGTTCTGAGATGGCGGACCTTGCGTGCCAGCTGTCGGGTGCGACCAAGCGCTTCGGGCAGCGGACTGTGGTCAGGGCGATGGACCTGGCGGTCGAGAGCGGCGAGATGGTCGCCATCACCGGCCCGAGCGGCTCGGGCAAGTCGACGATCCTCAACCTGCTCGGCCTGCTCGAGCCGATCGACGAGGGGCGCCTGAGCCTGTTCGGCGAGGCGGCGCCGAAAGTCGGATCTGGGAAGGCGACGAGGCTGCTGCGGTACCGCCTCGGCTATCTGTTCCAGAACTTCGCGCTCGTCGACACGGACACGGTGGACGGCAATCTCCGCCTCGCGCAGGCATATGCCAGGACGCCCCGCGCTCGCCGGGATGCGGCGCGCCGTGCTGCGCTGGAAAGGGTGGGGATGAGCGGGGCGGGCGGCCAGCGGGTCTATGAGCTCTCGGGGGGCGAGCAGCAGCGGGTGGCAGTCGCACGGTTGATGCTGAAGCCTTGCGATCTCATCCTCGCCGATGAGCCGACCGGGTCGCTGGACGCCGTCAACGCCCGGATGGTCCTGACACAGCTCCAGGAGCTCAATGCGGCCGGCAAGACTGTGATCGTCGTGACACATGACGAACGCGTGGCGGCCGCCTGTCACCGCACCGTGGCGCTGCAGGACCTGCGGGAGGCGGCACCGAACTGACGAGGTCGCGTGGCTGGGCATGATCACTTGAGTTGGCCCCACTTTCGGGCCTCGTGATCATCTGATTTGGCCCCACCCCCGGCCCATCGCCCAATACGCTCGGCTGGTCTTGCAGGACTGCCGGAGCGAGTGGATGCAGAAGGGGTTGTCGAGGGTGGAGCTGTTCGAGCGTATCCGCAGGGACCACCGGGAGGAAGGGGTGCCGATCCGCGAGCTGGCGCGACGCCACGGCGTGCACCGGCGCGCGGTGCGGCAGGCCCTGGAGTCCGCGGTGCCGCCGCCGCGCAAGGTGCCCGAGGGCCGGGCGAGGCCGGCGATGGGCCCGCACGAGGCGACGGTCCGCCGCTGGCTCGAGGAGGACCGGTCGGCGCCCCGGAAGCAGCGGCACACGGCGCGGCGCATCTGGGAGCGCCTGGTCGACGAGCAGGGGGCGGCGATGTCGGAGGTGACCGTGCGTCGGTGCGTGCGGGACCTCCGCCGCGAGCTGGGGCTGGAGCGCGTGGACGTCGCGATCGTCGCCCTCCACGAGCCGGGCGACGAGGCCCAGGTCGACTTCGGCCTGTCCGACGTGTACCTCGCGGGCGAGCGGACCACGGTGGCCGTGTTCGAGCTGCGCCTGAGCCACTCCGGGGCCGCGGTCCACGTCGCCTTCGGCTCCGAGGGCCAGGAGGCGTTCCTCGAGGGCCACGTGACCGCCTTCGCGCGCCTGGGCGGGGTGCCGGCCCTCATCCGGTACGACAACGCGCGCGCCCTGGTGGCCCGGGTCCTGCGCGGCCGCGACCGGGCCGAGACCGAGCGGTTCACCGCCCTGCGCAGCCACTACGGGTTCGACAGCTTCTTCTGCGTCCCGGGCGAGGGCGGCGCCCACGAGAAGGGCGGCGTCGAGGGCGAGGTCGGCCGGTCGAGGCGCCGCTGGTTCGTGCCGGTGCCGCGCGTGAAGAGCATGGCCGAGCTCAACCGCCGCCTCGAGGCGGCCGACCGGGCGGACCTCGCCCGGCACATCGGCAGCCGCCGGGAGACCGTGGGCGCCATGGGCGAGGCGGACCGTGAGGCGCTCCGGCCGCTCCCCGCGGAGCCCTTCGACGCCGCGCGCACGGTCCCGGTCAGGGTGGACGCGAAGGCCCGCGTCTGCGTCCGCCAGTGCTGGTACTCGGTGCCGGCGCGGCACGCCGGGCGGACCCTCGCCGCGAGGATCGGCGGCAGCCGGGTCGAGGTCCTCGACGGCGGCCGCGTCGTGGCGTCCCACGAGCGGAGCGTGGTCCGCGGCAGCCAGACCCTCGTCCTCGACCACTACCTCGAGATCCTCGCGCGCAAGCCGGGCGCGATGCCGTCCTCGCTCGCGCTCGCGCAGGCCCGCGAGCAGCGCGTGCTGACGGCCGCGCACGAGCAGTTCTGGCGGCGGGCGCGCCGCAGGCTCGGCGACGCCGGCGGCACCCGGGCGCTCGTCGAGGTGCTGCTGCTCCACCGCGGCCTGCCGTTCGTGGCGGTGCACGCGGCGCTCGACACGGCGAACCGCGTCGGCTCCGCCGACCCGGGCCTCGTGGCGGTGGAGGCGAGGCGGATCGCGGAGGGGCGGGGCCCGACCGGGGCCGCGGTCGACCGCCCGGCGCTCCGCCGCTTCGACCGCGACGCGCCCGCGCTCACGGTGTACGACGGCCTGCTCGCCGGGAACGACCGGTGAGGGGGCTGACCGAGGAGGCGGCGGCCGTCGGCATCGACGTCGCCACCCGCGTGCTCCACCTGCCCACGGTGCGGGCGTCCGCGGACGAGCTGGCCGCCGCGGCCGTCCGGGACCGGCTCACGCACCGCGCGTACCTCGCGGAGCTGCTCGCCGCCGAGGTCGACGACCGGGAGGCCAGGCGCCGGGAGCGGCGGGTCGCCGAGGCCCGGTTCCCGCGGGCCAAGCGCCTGTCCGAGTTCGACCTGGCCGCCGTGCCGTCCATCGAGCCCGCCGCGCTGGCGTCGCTCGCGCAGGGCGACTGGATCGCCGCGGGCGAGCCGGTCGTGCTCCTCGGCGACAGCGGGACCGGCAAGACCCACCTGCTGATCGGCCTGGGGATCGCGGCCTGCGACCGCGGGCTCCGGGTCCGCTACGCGACCGCCGCGGCCATGGTCAACGAGCTCGTGGAGGCCGAGGACGAGCGCGACCTGTCCCGGGTGGTCGGCAAGTACGGGCGCCTGGACCTGCTCTGTCTGGACGAGCTGGGCTATCTCCACCTCGACCGGCGGGGGGCGGAGCTCCTGTTCCAGGTGCTCACCGAGCGCGACGAGCGGGCCTCGATCGCGGTCGCGTCCAACGCGCCGTTCTCCGAGTGGGGCCAGACGTTCACCGACCCGCGCCTGGCGGCGGCGGTCGTCGACCGGCTCACCTTCCGGGCTCACATCCTCGAGACGGGGACCTCGTCCTACCGGCTGCGAACCAGCCGGGCGAAACGGAAGGAGGCACCGCCAGCGGCCTGATCATCGACCCGATCGCAGGTCAACCAAGCGGTCGGAGGTGGGGCCAGTTCTGATGAGGCGGGTTCCAGTCAACGTCGCAACACGGGTGGTGGCCCGAGGAGTGTAGCCATGCGGTCGGCGGGGCTGTCCCAGCCGAGGACCTTCCGCGGGCGCTGGTTCAGCTCGGCTTGCACGAGGGCGACGTCGGCGTCGGTGTGGACGGACAGGTCGGTGCTCTTGGGGAAGTAGGCCCGCAGCAGGCCGTTGGTGTTCTCGTTGGTCGGCCGCTGCCAGGGCGAGTGCGGATCGCAGAAGTAGATGCCCGTCGTGGCCAAGGTCTCGGCGATCTCGGTGTGGCGGGCCATCTCGCTGCCCTGGTCCCAGGTGAGCGTCCGTCGCAGGTGCGCTGGCAGGCCCGAGAGGGCGCCCGCCACGACGTCGCGCACCGTCGTCGAGTCGTGCCGGGCGCCGGGCAGATGGCCCAGCAGCGTGAACCTGGTGGTGCGCTCGACCATGGTGACGATCGCCGACGCGTTGCCGGCGCCCATGATCAGGTCGCCTTCCCAGTGGCCCGCCTCGACGCGGTCGAGCACCGCTGCCGGACGCTCGTGGATCAGGGTGATGCCGGTGACCGGCCCGGAGCGTCGCGCCCGGGAGTCCCGGCGCGGGACGCGATGGCGGCGTCGACGGTGCAGGACGCGTCCCGGGAGCTCCCGGGGCAGGCCGCCGAGGTCAGGCCGATAGACGGCTTGGTAGATCGTCTCGGCGCACAGCCATCGTCCGGGCTGGCCCGCGAACCGGCGGCGCAGCTCCCGAGAGACCTGCTCAGGGCTCCAGCGGGCGGTGAGCCTGCCGGCGACCCAGTCGCGCAGCTCGGCATCCCGAGCCAGACGGCTGGGACGGTGCAGCCGGCGGCGACCGAGGGCGCGCCGGTGCGCCTCGAACGGCCGATAGCGGCCGGCGGCGTCGACGCCGCGGGCGAGCTCGCGGCTGATGGTGGACGGCGACCGGCCCATCAAGGCGCCGATTTCGCGCAGCGGGCGCCCCTCTCGGCGCAGGTCGGCGAGGCGAATGCGCTCGTCCTCGGACAGGTAGCGCGACGAGTACCGCTTCGCAGGAGCAGGGATGACGGTGATCACGGGCGGCAAGTTGAGCACGCGACCGCCCGACTTGATCCGGCGTCCATGGCGCCAGCGGATGCCAGTGCGCCGATAGACCCCGACGATGCGGCAGGCCTCCGCCGAGGGGACTCCCTCGGCGATCAGCTTCGCGAACGCCTCACGCTTGGCATAGTCCGGCTTCGGTCCTCGACGGCCCATCGCAACTCCCCAACTTCATGGGTGTTGCGACGCTCGCCAGATTCCGCCTGATCACG
>JAKAMV010000082.1 GCA_021812735.1 Chloroflexota bacterium
ACCGGCCTGGGCGGGTAGGTCAGGGTGGTTGGTGTGCCGGAGATGTCTGCGCCTCGTCGGCGAGATGCGGTTGATGCGCCGCTCGGTGTCGTGGTCGCCGGCACGCGGGGCGCCGCCGGGAGGGGGGCAGGCGCCGCCGAACGAGTCGACGCCCTCGTCGGCCGGGCCACCGGTGTCCGGGCCGGCGCGTCGGGCCCGTCTGCCGGCTGGCCCGGAAGGGGCGTCGCGGGCAGCTCCGGCATCCCGAGCCGCTGGGGCGCTGCCGCGGGCGCGACCGTGACTGTGGCCGTGTGCGGCGCCTTCGCGGACTGGGCGTAGCGCGGGCAGCGTACGTGGTCGGCCGTGAGGCACAGCGTCGCCTGCTGTTGGATGCCGATCCCCTGCGGCCCCCTCCCGCTCAGGCGCAGGACCGCCTGGCGCAGCCGATCAGCCAAGCCAGCCCCGCCCTCCGCGCGCACCCCCGCATGGCAGGTGTTGCCGGCGTACGGGAAGTCGAAACGAGTCGCCGGGTCGTTCTTGGTCGCGAGATGGGGGCACACCGTCGGCGTCCCGTCCCCCAGCCCGGCTCGCCGGGGCAGTCCCCCGGGATCGATGCCCGTCCCCGCTCGCCAGGCGCTCGAGGCCGGCGCCGGGGCCGGCAGGTGCGTCCACAGCGCCGAGGATGGGCGCGGGTCGAGACGCGGTGGCACGGCCTGGGCCGGTGGCACGGACACCGGGGCCCGCGCGCCGACGTCAGCGGCGGAGGAGGCGAGGGCCGCGGTGTCGGCCGGCGAGACGGTCTCGCGGCCAATGCCCGCTGGCGATGGGGCGCCCAGGCCCGCCCGCGCCGCCGCGTTGGGCGCCGCGGCGGGTGGCACGACGGGGGCGCCCACCGCCGGGGACTGCGGCCGGAGGGCCGGTTCGGCTGGCTGGGCCGGCGGAGCGCCAGCCAGCTCGGCACGGCAGTTGTAGCAGCGGGAGGAGTCGGGGCGGTTGATCGAACGGCAGCTGCGGCACACCCAGTAGCCGCCCTCGGTCACCAGCGCAGAGACGGCATTGGCGCTCGCGGCCTCCCGTTCCGCGTTGATCCCATGGAACATGGGCTGCTCCGGCCTGGATCGCATGCTGCGGTAGATCAGCCAGATCGCCGTTGGCCCCCACAGGAGCAGGACGATGACGATGAGAGCAACTCCGGGGCTCATCGCTTCAACTCGTCCTCCGAGGTTGGCCATGAGGGCGTGCGCCCGTCGCGCCAGGTGCACGGCGCCGCTCGGGCATGACGACGTCTGTGTGGGTCCATCATCCGCCGCAGAGCGGCAGCAGCGCGCGCCCCGCGCGATGCCTGATTGTGCAGACGCGCCGGCTGTGTCGACGCACCGGATGGCCCCCGCGGGGTCTGCTGGACCGAGTGCGGCGCCATCGAGATCGCAGGGTGCCTGCGATCAGGCACTGACGGACGACGCATCAGTCACACTCTTCAGGCGGCCAAAGACGACCGTCGCGACCACGCCGCCGATCAAGCCGACGAGCAGGCCGGTGACGTTGTCGATGACGTCGCCGGACTGGCAGGCTCGGTGCAGGACCGGCAGCAAGGCCTGCGTCGCCTCGATCGCGACCGGGAGCGCCATGCCGCCCAGGACGAGTAGCAGCGACCGACGGGACCGCGGCAGTAGGCCGAGGGCACAGCCGAGCGGGATGAACAGGACCACGTTGGCGGCTCGGTCGTCTTTCGCCACGAAGTGCGCCACGGTCACCGGCGTCCAAACGGACAGGTCGCACCCGACGGACCCGGATGGGGTGGCCTCGAACGTGCCGTAGAGCGGGACCACGGTGGCGAACGCGATCAGCGCCAGGCTGACAACGAGGAGCCAGCCGACGAACCGTCGCGTCTTCAGGGCCCGGGCGAGAGGACCACTCGCGAAGACGCCGATGACCGCGAAGAGCGCCGTCCCCGGTGCGACCCACGGCAGCGGATTGTGGTACGGCAGCATCGGTCGATCCTAGTCCTGAGCGACATCGCCGACCCGCGCAGGACCGTATCGCGTGTCGGCGGCGCGGCGAGGAGGATAGTCCGTTCGACCGCAGTCGGCCCCAGTCTGGTGGTCGCCCGGGAGGCTCCGCTGGCTCCGCCTCGCGTCGGGCTTCACCAACCCTGAGCGACGGTGGTGTCGGGGCGCGTCATGACGCCGATCCCGGCGAACGCCTCGCGGGGGCTCGGCTGGAGCACCATCGGCTCGCTCTCGTGGGTCGCGGCGCAGGCCATGATCTGCTCCCGGAGCTCGGCGTCCGTGTCGCCCGTCGCGCCGGCCAGGAGGTCCGTCACCTGCTCGCGGATGTTCCACGGCGGCGGCAACGCGATCGCCCGCAGCACCTTCTCGCTGGCGGTCGGCTCCACTGACTCGGTGTCGTAGAACAGCTCTTCGTGGAGCTTCTCGCCGGGGCGAAGGCCGACGATGTCGACCGGTTGGCTGTCCGGGTCGCGTCCGGAGAGGCGGATCAGGTCCCGCGCGAGATCCAGGACCTTGACGGGCTCGCCCATGTCCAAGACGAAGAGGTCGCCTTCGCGGCCCAGGCTGGCGGCGTCGAGGATGAGCCAGGCCGCCTCTGGGATCGTCATGAAGAACCGGGTCATCTCCGGATGCGTGATCGTGAGCGCCTGGCCGCGCTCCAGCTGCTCCTGGAAGATGGGGATCACGCTGCCGTTGGATCCCAGCACGTTGCCGAAGCGGACGGAGACGTACGGCCGGCCCGTGCGGCGCGCGGTGTCGGCGACCAGCATCTCGGCGATCCGCTTGCTGGCGCCCATGATGCTGGACGGTCGCACCGCCTTGTCGGTGGACACGAACACGAAGCGCTCGACGCCCGCGTCGGCCGCCGCATCCAGCACCGACATCGTGCCCGCCACGTTGACGTAGACTGCGTCAGACGGGTGCTCCTCCATCATCGGCACGTGCTTGTACGCCGCCGCGTGGAAGATGACGGTCGGCGACTCCTCGGCGACCACCCGCCGCATCTGCAGGCGGCTTGCGACGTTGGCGAGGTGGATGCGCACCTCACCGCTGCCGCGGTCGCGCAGTCGGCGCGACTCGAGCTCGCGCTTGAGCATGTAGAGCGGGCTCTCCGCACGGTCGATGAGGACGAGGCGACGCGGTTCGAGCGCGTACACCTGCCGCGCCAGCTCCGAGCCGATGGAGCCGGCACCACCGGTGATCATCACCGTCTGGCCCCGGATGATCTCCTCGACGCCCGAGGCGTGCTCGGTGATCATCGGGCGCCGCAGCAGGTCCTCGACGCGGACCTGCCGGACGCGATAGGCGTCGATCGTTCCGTCAAGCAGGTCCGAGACTGGCGGCACCGTCCGGACGTCGAGCTTGCGGGCCAGGGCAGCGTCCACGACACGGCGGATCGCCTGGCCCTCGGCGTTGGGCATGGTGATGAGCATCCGCCGGGCCCCGGTGTCGGCGATCGCGCGGTCGAGCGCCTCGAGGCCGCCATACACGCGGATGCCGGCGACGATGCTGCCGGCGAGCGACGGGTCGTCGTCGAGGAAGCCCACCGGCCGCACGCCTGCGCTGGCGGTCCGCTTGGCTGAGCGGACGAGGAGCGCCCCGGTCTCGCCCGCGCCGTAGAGGAGTGTCAGGCTGGCGCTCACACTGGTCTCGCGCGCGCCGTCGGCGATCTTGTCGTAGATCGCTCGGATCGCAAAGCGCACACCGCCGAGGATGACCAGGCTGAGCAGCAGCTCCATCGGCCAGAACGAGCGCGGGAAGCCGGCAGCCCAGCTGGCGTCGGCCAGATGAGTCGCGCCGTAGAAGATCGTCATCGACACGACCGACCCGAGAACCACCGCCAGCACGATGCGCTCGAGGTCGGCGACGCCCGCATGCCGCCACCGACGTGCATACAGCCCCGCCGACTGGAAGGTGATCGTGCGGACGGCAAGCAGCAGCACGAGCACGTGGGGGAACGCAGGAACCAGGAGTGGCCCGCTGATGCGGTCGAATCGGAAGGCGACCGCGAGGTAGGCCGCCAGCGCAACGCCGGCAAGGTCGATGGCGAATAGGTGCCGCCCGCTCGACCTGCTGGCCAGGAGGACGAGGAAGCGATCGAGCGGCGCGGCAACCAATCGCGTCCACGGCGTGGCAGCGGCGCGCGGGCGCGCACCGCCAAGGCTGGCGATCGGGCGATCAGACAATGGACAACCCCCGACGATCCCGGGGCAGACGCGTACGCGCTCCAGGACCCCAATCAATCTCTCCCCAGGGTCCGCCGCTCCCTTTCCCTAGCCGCGGACCGAGTGCAACCGTAGCCCATTCGTACTCGCATGCAATAGCGATTCCGCCGCTTGTCGCGTGCCATTCGGCTTTCCGGTGCGTCAACGCACCACCGCGCCAGCGCCGAGGGTGCATGGCAGTCCTGGGCGAACCGTTCTATCGTCCGAGTCGTTCCACGAGTGCCTGGCGGTGCCGTTTCCCGCAATTCGCGCTGGTGCCCGTGGCGTCAGACACGCCCCCCGAGGAGCGCGGTGAGATTCTGCATCACGGGGCCCGGTGACGAGGCCGCTCTCGCCGAGCTCTTCGCCCACATCGACACGACCTTCTTCCGGCCGCACGACTTCACTCCTGCCATGGCCCAGGAGATCGCCAATCGGAGGGGACGGGATCTGTTCGCCCTGCTGTTCGACGGCGAGCTGCCGGTTGCGTACGGTCTGCTGCGCGGCTGGGACGAGGGCTACGCGACGCCGTCGCTGGGGATCGCGGTCCGGACGGGCCTGTTCGGCCGTGGCATCGGGCGGCGCATGATGCGGGAGCTCCACCGCGCGGCGGCCGAGCGCGGCTCGTCAGCAGTGCGCCTGCGTGTCCACGAGGACAACGTGCGGGCGCGGCGACTGTACGAGCGCCTGGGCTACGTCTACGCTGGCGAGGATCGCGGCGAACTCGTCATGAACCTCTCGCTGCCGCCGATCAGCGCAAGCGGCGTCCGCCTGTTGCGCCCGGACGATCCTGCCTGGGACGCCGCGATCGCGGCCGCGGGACCGAGCGTCTTCCACAGTTCGGGCTACCACCGCTACGCGGCCGGTTTCGACAACGCCGCACCCTATCTCGCGGTGGTCGGGGACGAGGCTCGAGGGGTGGCATGGCCGTACCTGCTTCAGGCGCTGGGCGACACTCCCGGCCTGGACGGCAGCGACCGTATGGACGTCACCTCCGTGTACGGGTATCCGGGTCCGCTCGTCTGGGGCTGGGAGCCTGGCGACGTTGGCCTGACTGTCGCGCTCAGCCACATCGCGGAGTCCTGGCGCCTTCAGGGTGCTGTGAGCGTCTTCACACGGTTCAACCCCCTGCTCCAGAACGACGCCATCCTGCCCGTCGCGCCGACCTGGTCTGCCCGCGGCTCGCCAGGTGTCGTGGGCTCCGGGGCCACGGTGTCGGTGGACCTAGACCGTGAGCCGGAGGACATACGCGCGGGATACGGCCGAGACCTCGGACGCGAGATCAGGCGCGGCAGGAGGATGGGCCTCGACACGATCATCGACACGCATTGGGAGCACCTCCCCGAGTTCGCGGAGCAATATCGCGAGACGATGCGGCGCCTTGGTGCGGCAGACTTCTACTACTTCTCGCTGGCTGACTTCGAACGTCTGCGCCGGAATCTGCCTGATGCCGTGCACCTCCTCATCACGAGGCTTGGTGATGTCGTCGCTGCCGCGGGGCTGTTCCTCGACTCGGGCGACGTCGTCGAGTGGCATCTCGTGAGCGCCAACGGCGAGCTGCTGGACATCTCGCCGTCGAAGGTCCTGGTCGAGGACGCGATCCTGTGGGCCAGGTCTCGTGGTTTCCGTTCACTGCATCTGGGCGGGGGCCGTGGCGGCAGCGAGGACTCGCTGTTCTGGTTCAAGAGCAGGTTCTCGCCGCGCCGCCACCAGTTCGCGGTCGGTGAGTGGGTGCTCGACACAGTCGCCTACGAGGGCCTGGCGGAGCAGCGGCGCGGAAGCCTGCCTCCCGGCGCATCGCTGGACGCCACGTTCTTCCCTGCCTACCGTGCCCGGGTCGTCACAGGGTGCCACAGGTAGGCTGCCATCCGCCCCATCGACCTCGCCGAGGTCCGTCGAACGCGATGCGGCACCGGGCATGAGGCCGCGTGCGCTGAAGCGACACGAGCTACCCCCTCGGCGAGGCTTCCAGCGCGTGGCGGAACCGCGCGGGGAACTCGATCTCCGCCATGTCCTGCGTCTCGCGCACGCTCTCCCTCAGGAGCACTTGGCGCAGTGTGAGGAGAAGGATCCGCAGGTCGAGCCACAGCGTCCAGTTCTCGACGTACCACGCGTCGAGTTCAAGGCGCTGCTCGAAACTGAGGGTGTGTCGACCGCTGACAGCCGCCCAACCCGTGATCCCCGGGCGCATCCTGTGGCGCAGCCGCTCCCTCTCCGTGTAGCACGGCAGATACGCGGTGAGCAGCGGGCGCGGCCCGACGAGGCTCATCTCGCCCTTCATGACGTTCCACAGCTCCGGGAGTTCGTCGAGGCTCGTCGCGCGGAGGAACCGCCCCAGTCGGGTCACGCGGGCGGCATCGGAGGTGAACCAACGCTCGCCCTGGATGGGCTCGCGCATAGTACGGAACTTGGCTATCGTGATCGGCCGTTCGTCCTTGCCTGGGCGCTTCTGGCGGAACATGACCGGGAAGCCCATCGTGGCCCCGACCGCCACCGCGGTCCAGGCGAGGACCGGGCCGAAGACAACGAGGCCCGCGAGGGCGCCGACGACATCCACGATCCGCTTGATCGCGAGGCCGAGACCTCGACCGACGGCAACGCCACCCGGACTGGAGACGCGCCGGGCGGGGGCGTCGGAGCCGCGAGGGGCCGGGATGTGCCGGGACCGTGCGCGTGAGGCTGCCTCCGCGACGACGGTCGCCGGCAGGCGGCGGATGCAGCCCAGCGCATAGGCGTACCACTGGCCACCATAGGGAACGTAGCAGCGGACGTTCCAGCCGTCATCCGCCAGCCGCTGGGCGAGGCCCTGACGGACGCCGAGCAGCAGCTGGAACTCGATGTCGGCGCGATCGCGGCCGGTCGCCGCGACCACCCGCCGGGCAACCTCGATCGCTCGCTCGTCGTGCGTCGCGATGGCGGGCCGCACACCGTGCCGGATGAGCATCTCGATGTCGGCGAAGAAGGCCTTGTCGATCTCCTTCTTCGTCGCGTAGGCCACCGTCGGCGACTCCCAGTAGCCGCCGCGCACCAGGCGGACCCGGGCGCCCGATGCGGCCAACCGTGCCAAGTCGTCACGCCGCTGGCGCAGGTAGGACTGCAGGACAATGCCGACGTGCTCGTCGCCGCAGCGGGAGCGCGCCTCCTCGAACAGCTCGATGGTGGCCTCGACGTAAGGGGATTCCTCCATGTCGATCCGCACGAAGGTGCCGCTCTGGGTGGCCCGATCGAGGATCCGGTGGAGCTCGCGCCGGCACACGTCGCTGCTGACATCCAGCCCGATCAGCGTGAGCTTGAGCGAGATGTTGGCCGGGACGCCTGCCGCCGCGATGCCGTCGATCGCTTTCAGCACCTCGTCCGCCGCCGCCACCGCCTCGTGCTCGGATCGGGTGTGGGTCCCCACCAGATTGAGCGTGGTGCAAATGCCGCGCGCGCTCAGCGATCGCGCGGTTGACAGCCCGGCGTCGAGGTCCTCTCCGGCGACGAACCGCCACGCGAGGCCACGGACGAATGGTGTGCTCATCGCCGCCTTCCGGACGGTCGAGTTGCGGGCGACACCGCCGAGCACGGAGTGGAGCAAGCCTGGTCGCTTCGGGTCGTGGGCGCCCGGCTGCTCGGTCATGCGACGGCCTTGCGCAGCGCCTCCGCCACGCGGCCGACATCCTCATCCGGCAACCGGCTTGAGAACGGGAGCGCCAGCGTTGACGCGGCGACGCGCTCGGTCACCGGAAAGTCGCCCTCCTTGTACCCGAACATCGACCGGAAGTAGGGCTGGAGATGCAGCGGAGAGAAGTAGGGCCGGGCCGGCACGCCGCGCTCCGCGAGTCGCCTCAGGACGTGGTCGCGATCGACCCCAGCGGCGAGGCGGACTACGTACACGAACCAGTCGACGGCCTCGCCAGGCCTAGCCTTGGGCAGCCGAACCCAGTCCTCGCCCGCGAGCTCGCGCTCGTATGCGGCCACCACGCGTGCCCGCCCGGTCCGCAACTCCTCGATCCGCTCGGTCTGGGCGACTCCAAGCGCCGCGGACATTTCGTCGAGCCGATAGTTGTACCCCAGCCGCACATGCCGGAGCCACGTACCGTCTTCGTCGCGGCCCTGGTTGCGCAGACTGCGCATGACGTCCGCGATTCGTGCGTCATCGGTGACCACCAAGCCGCCCTCGCCGGTCGTGATCTGCTTGTTGGGGTAGAAGGCGAAGACGGCAACGTCGCCGAAGCTGCCGAGGGGACGGCCGTTGACGGACGAGCCCAGGCCCTCGCACGCGTCCTCGATGACTTGCCAGCCGTGAGCGCGCGCGATTGCCTCGATCGACTCGATCCGGCAGGGCCGCCCGAACACATGGACCGGCAGCACGGCCCGGGTTGCCCCAGTGGCGGCGGTGGCGATCAGCTCCGGGTCAATCCCGAGACTGTCCTCCTCGATGTCGACGAACTTCGGTACGGCCCCCTCGTAGAGGATGCAGTTGGCCGATGCCACGAAGCTGAACGGCGTCGTGATGACCTCGTCGCCGCGGCCGATCCCGAGTGCTCGAACGCCCATGTGCAGTCCGGCGGTCCCGCTGGAGCAGGCGACGCCGTGGGCACGCCCCGCGAGGGCCGCCACGGCGGCCTCGAACCGCGGCGCATACGGCCCGAGCGCCAGCACGTCGCTGCGCAGGACACTGAGCACAAGCTCGACCTCGCGGTCGCTGATGTCGGGTCGAGCGAGCTGAATCGGCGCCTGCGGCCGGTGTGCGTTGGACGTCATCGGACTCTCAGGTGGATCCGGAGGAAGGGGACGGTTTCGAGTCGGCACCGTATCACGATCGTCCGATGCTCGAAGCCGGCCCCACGCCCGTGGTGGGCGTGGGTTACCCTTCGATCGGCACCCTTGCACGCTACGGACAGTGGATCCATGAGGTGGGGTTTGGGCCTGCGGGTTGTCGAGCCTGGGAACGTAGCACCATGTCGGACCGTTGCCGCGCAGGGTGACCTTCGAATCGCGTCACGGCGCCATCCGGATCCGGACCTCGCGCCTGTGTTGACCATCTGGGGCTGCAGGGCGCGCTGACAATGGAGCGAGGCGACGCGCGCGGGCCGTCCACAGCCGGGGGCTCGCGCCGCGGGCTGCAGGCAGAGCTCATCCACGCGAACGACCGGCAGTGGGAATCGACCCTCGAGGCCTGCGACCACGACTTCTACCACCTGCCCGAGTACGTCACGCTGTGCGCGGAGCAGGTGGGCGGGACCGCAGCCGCCCTGCTGGTGCGTGGTGGCCCTGGGGCGCTGCTGCTGCCCGTCATCCTTCGCGATATCCCGTTCGGCGGGCGCGACGCCATCTCGCCCTACGGGTACCCTGGGCCACTTGTCGAAGGTGGGGGAGGCGCGGCATTCACCGCGGCGGCCCTCCGAGTCGGCATCGACGCGCTCCGGGAGGCCGGCCTGGTGTCGCTGTTCGTTCGCTACCACCCGCTCCTGAACGATGAACCACCCAGCGACGTGGGCACCGTCGTCCGCCACGGCGACGCGGTCTGCATTGACTTGTCCCTGCCAGAGGACGTCCACTGGCGTCAAACCCGCGAGAACCACCGCCGGGACATCAGACGGGCGATCGACCGAGGGCAATCGGCCCGCATCGACACCGAGTGGGCCAACTTCGCGGCGTTTGAACGGCTGTACGCGGACACGATGGAGCGCCGGCATGCCACGGCCTTCTATCGATTCGACGAGCGCTACTTCGACGGACTCCGTCAAGCGCTGGGCGAGAGGATCCACCTTGCGGTCGCCGAGCGAGACGGCGTCGTCGTATCTGCCGCCCTCTTCGTCGAGACCGCCGGCATCGTCCAGTATCACCTCTCCGGCAGCGACGGCAGCGACGGCAGCGTCCTTCTGACCAAGGTCCTGATTGACTACGCACGTCGCTGGGCAAAGGCCCGCGGAGATCGCTGGCTTTGCCTGGGCGGAGGCGTGGGCGGCAGGGACGACTCGCTGCTGAGGTTCAAGCGCGGCTTCTCGCCGCTCGCGCGCTCGTTCTGGACGCAGCGCGTTGTCATGGACGAGCAGGCGTATGGCGACCTGGTGGCGAGACGGGACCCCTCGCTCGACCCAGACGTTCGGGATGGATTCTTCCCGCTCTACCGCATCGAGACGCCGGCCCCCCACACGGAGCGTGAACGGGTGGAGCCGGCAGCATCACGCGGACTGCAACCGTGAGCTTCCTGGGGCTTGTCCCGTCAGGGGCATCCGCCGTCGTGGACGCGGCAACCGGGGCCAGGCTCACGTACGCCGAGCTCATCGGGCTCGGCCACACAACTGCAGCGATCCTCGGCCCGGCGAAGCAGGTCCTGTTCCTCGTCGCCCGCAACGATGCGTTCACGGCGTCCGCGTACTGGGGCGCGATTGACGGCGGCCATGCAGTCGCCCTGCTCGACGCGAGCGCGGCACCCGAGATGACGGCGGGGCTGATCGACACGTACCGGCCGACCTGGCTCGCCGGCGTCCCGGGGCTTGCCGAGCAGCTCGCCCCACTCGGTGTGGGGATCGACGCCGTCGTGCCGATGGCTGGTGGCGAACTCGTTCGCACCACGGATGCGGCGCGCGATGACGTCTACCCCGAGCTTGCGCTCATGCTCACCACGTCGGGAACGACGGGCAGCCGGAAACTGGTTCGCCTGACCGCGAGGAACCTCGAGGCCAACGCCGACTCCATCGCGGATTGTCTCTCTCTGACGCCAGATGAACGACCGCTCGCAATGCTGCCGATCCACTACTCATTCGGGCTCTCGGTCGTGAACAGCCACTGGAGAGTTGGGGCGACGGTCGTCCTGACAGGCGACGGGGTGATGCAGCGCCGACTCTGGACCACCTTCGATGCCGAGGCGTGCACGAGCTTGGCGGGCGTGCCGTACACGTATCAGATGCTCGAGCGGATCCGCTTCCGTGAGATGGGCCTGCCCTCGCTGCGCTCCATGCAGCAGGCGGGCGGCGCACTCGACCTGCGGCTCGCGGCGCTGTATCGCGACTACATGGCCGGTCGGGGCGGACGCTTCTTCGTCATGTATGGCCAGACGGAGGCGACGGCGCGGATCGCGGTCGTGCCACCCGACCGCCTGGCCGACAAGCTGGGGTCCGCGGGCCTGCCCGTTCCCGGAGGCCGCTTCCTGATCGCGCCTGAACCCGCCGCAGAGGGGTCCCCGGGCGGGGCTAGCCCCCAGAGCGCTCGAGCGGAAATGCCGCCGACCACGGGCGAGCTTGAATACCTGGGCCCCAACGTGATGCTCGGATACGCCTCGAGAGCAGCCGACTTGGCGCTCGGCGACGAGCTGGGCGGAAGACTGGCGACTGGCGACATCGGGTACCTGGATTCGGACGGATACCTCTTCCTCGTCGGACGCAGCAAGCGCATCGCAAAGGTCTTCGGTCATCGAGTCAACCTCGACGAGATCGAGATGCTCGTCCGCGCGCACGGCCCCGCAGCCGCCGTCGCGGGCGAGGATTCGGTCTGGGTGTTCTGCGCATTCCCCGCCGATGAGGACGTGGAGCGGGCCAGGCGCTCGATTCTTGCCCGTCTCCACCTGCACCCGTCTGGGCTGCAGTTCCGCCGAGTGCCCGCGATCCCGACGACCGGCTCGGGCAAGGTCGACTACACGCAGGTGATGGCTTGGGTGACATGACGGCCAGCGATGCGGCGCACGCCGCTCCGCGTGTGGCGCGCCGCGTGAAGCGCGGCCTCGACGTATTGGTATCGGGCGCGGCGCTCATTGTGCTGTCGCCAGCGCTTGCCGCCATCGCCGTGGCGGTGCGGTGCACCATGGGCCCGCCGGTGTTCTTCGGGCAGGTTCGACCCGGATACCGGGCGCAGCCATTCACGCTGTTCAAGTTCCGTACGATGCGCCCGCCCGGCCCAGTGGAGCCCGCGGTCGGCCTGGCGCGCCTGGCCGACGACACCCGGCGTCTGTCGCGCCTGGGCCGCCTCCTGCGACGCACAAGCCTCGACGAGCTCCCGCAGCTGTGGAACGTCCTGCGGGGCGACATGAGCCTCGTCGGGCCGCGCCCGCTGCTGGCCCAGTACCTCCCCCGCTACACGCCCGAGGAGGCGCGACGACACGAGGTCCCGCCAGGCCTCACGGGGTGGGCGCAGGTTCATGGACGCAAGAACCTGCCGATGGAGGAGCGCTTCGTCTTGGACGTCTGGTATGTCGACCACTGGTCCCTTCGACTCGACCTCGCCATCCTGACGGCTACCGTGCGATGCTTCCTCGAAAGCCGGGAGGCGCCAGGCGAGCCGATCCCCGACCCCTGGCTCGAGGCCGCGGCGTCCGCTCACGCCGAGGCTGGATCGACGTCGGGGCCGCCTGCCCGAGAGGCAGCGGCGACTGGATCGGAGGAGTCGTGAAGCCGATCGTGATCTTCGGAACGGGTGCGGTCGCGCGGATGGTCCACTATCTCTGGACCCATGACTCCGAGCGAGAGGTCGTCGCCGTCACCGCTGACCGCGGATTCCTGCCAGCAGACCAGCCATTTGACCTTCCCATCGTCCCGTTCGATGAGCTGCCGCGGCGCTATCCGCCCGAAGCGTTCGACTTGTCGATTGCGGTTGGCTACAGCCGGATGAACCGGTTCCGCGCGGAGCGCTTCGCCCAGGCACGTGAGCTGGGGTACGCCATGCCCACATTCGTCAGCTCGCGGGCGTCCACGTGGCCTGACCTCGTGATTGGCGAGAACTGCTTCGTGATGGAGGAGGCAGTCGTCCAGCCGTTCGTCACCATCGGCGACGACGTGATCCTGTGGAGCGCCTGCCACGTCGGGCACGAGAGCACGATCGGCTCCCACTGTTTCGTGTCCTCGCATGCCGTGGTGTCCGGGCTCGTGACCGTCGGACCGAATTGCTTCCTGGGCTCGAACGCGACGATCCGCGACGGGATCCGGATCGGGCGAGAGTGCGTCATCGGCGCTGGTGCCATCGTGACGAAGGACACGGAGCCCAAGGGCGTCTACGCGGCACCGCGCGCCGAGCGGCTTCGCGCGTCGAGCGACAGACTCCCGATGCTCTGACCCCGAGCCCGCCCGCTCAAGGCACCGTCAGGTCGGCCGGCGGATGATCAGGAACGCACGAGCGTCGTTGCTGTAGCCGAGCGCGGGCTGCTCCTCAGCAGTGAACTCTGGATGCTCCGCCAGCCATGCCTCGAAGGCCGCCCGCTCTCCGAGCCCGCGGTCGTGCAGATCGACCACCGCCCAGTCGTCGAAGTAGACGAGCGATCGGGTGCCGATCAGCGGCGTCAAGAACGTGAGCGCGGTCGCCGTCGCCGAGGCGATCACGCAGTCGACCATCACGATCGGCGCCGCTTGGAGTCCCAGAGCGCGCCGCGTCGCGTCCGTGAGCGTGTCTTCGAACCACCCGGGCACAAGCTCCGCTCGGTCGGCGGGCACGCCGTTCTTGGCAAGATTCTCGCGCGCCAGGTCGATGCTCATGGAGAGGTCGCCCTCGCGCCAGCGCCCGTCGTCTTGGGTCTCCACCCCCTTCGGCATGCCCTGGAACGAGTCGAAACCGACCATCCGCACCACCGCCCCCGACTCACTGCTGGCGCGATACATGCAGGCCATGGTGGTGCCGATGAACACGCCGAACTCCAGGTAGGCCGCGCCGGGCAGGGCCAGCTCGGGCTCCATGAGTGCCACGGCCGCGCGATAACTGCGAACCAACTCGTCCTCGGGCACGAGGGTCAGGCCTTGCATGTAGCCCGATCGGAACTGGAACCGATGGACGCGGCCGCGCAGCGACGGTGGCAAGCGGCGAACTGCCCCCCGGAGGGCCCATCGGAGGTGGAGGCCGTCAGCTGCACTGACGACCGCGGCGAGGGTGCGCCCAGCGAGAGTCGGCATCGGAGGAGCATAGCGGCTCGCAAACGCGGTGTCGGGGACTTGTCGGGACTCGTCCACTCGTGTCGTGCCCCATGCCCCACTGGACGCCTCATCATGCGGGTCGCGGCGGTCCAGTCGCTATACTCGCTGCGCGCCACTTGCGGCTGCAGCCCGTCCCCGTCCATGGATGCGAATCGGATGACCACCGTTCACTCCAAGCACGCCGTCGCCGGTGCGCGCCGACCGGTGGAGCCTTCGGCGGTGGAATTGGCTCCGCTGCTCTTGGTTGCTCGGCAGATACGCAGGGAAGTCGTCCGGATGGTCGCGGCGGCCGGTGGGGGCCACCCCGGCGGCTCGCTCTCATGCACGGATCTTCTCGTCGCCCTGTACTTCTCCGAGCTTCGGGTGAGGCCGGAGGAACCCGGCTGGCCGGCGCGCGACCGTTTCGTGATCTCGAAGGGCCATGCGGCGGAAGCGCTGTACGCGACGCTCGCCATGCGCGGGTTCCTGCCAGTCGAGGAGCTGGCGACCTACGGGCAGGTCGACTCGCGACTCCAGGGCCATCCGGACATGACACGGCTGCCGGGGATCGAGATGTCGACGGGAGCCCTCGGCGCGGGGTTCTCGGCCGCCCTGGGAATGGCCCTCGGATGTCGCATGCGGGGAGGCTCCGAGCGGACGTACGTCTTGCTCGGCGATGGCGAATGCCAGGAGGGGGAGGTCTGGGAGGCGGCTTGGGTCGCCTCGCGCTACGCGCTCGACAACCTCATCGCGATCGTGGACTTCAACTCACTCCAGCAGGTCGGATGGGAGGGTCGTGAGCCCGGCACGCGCGAGGCGCCGTGGACGCTCGACGGCCTGTCGGCGCTGTGGGCGGCAGCCAACTGGGACGTGCGCGTCATCGACGGGCACGACATCGCGGACATTCTGGCGGCGCTCGAGGCGACCCATGCCGTGCGGGACAGACCGGCGGTGATCATCGCCAGGACGGTCAAGGGACGAGGCGTCTCGTTCATGGAGGGTCGCCCTGAGTGGCATTCGAAGGTCCCGACCCCGGAACAACTGGCGTTGGCGCTCACCGAACTCGATGAAGACGACTGAGGCACGCGTCTCCGCAGAGCGCGGCTCGCTGCGCGCGGCGTTCGCCACCTCGCTCACCGAGGTGGCCACTACGCGCTCCGAGATCATCCTGCTCGACGGCGACAATTCGACTTCGAGCCAGGCGGACATCTTCGCCGCCGCTCACCCCGACCGGTTCCTCGAGATGGGCATCGCCGAGCAGAACATGGTTGGCGTGGCCGCCGGTCTGGCGACCCTGGGCTACGTGCCGTTCGTGAATGCGTATGCCTGTTTCCAGGTGTACCGAGCGCATGACCAGATCAGGGTCCTCGTTGCCCAGACAGGCCTCCCGGTACGCTTCGTCGCAGGGGCGGCGGGCCTCTTGTTCGGCTCGGCGGGCAAGACACACCAGACACCCGACGATGTCGCGATCATGCGTGCGATGCCGGGCATGACCGTCGTCTGCCCCGGTGATGACGAGGAGGTCCGGCAGATTGTCCGCTGGTCCGTCGACTATGCCGGCCCGGTCTATCTCCGGCTCACGCGCGGCACGATGCCGCTGATGTTCGGGCCTGGCTACCGGTTCGACTTTCCGCACGCGGTCGTGGTCCGCGAGGGCGACACCCCAGCGATCGTCAGCACGGGTGTCCAGACCGTGCGGGTGCTCGAGGCGCTCCCTGCGCTCGAGGCGGCGGGGATTCACCCACTAGTGGTGCACGCGCCGACGGTGAAGCCGCTCGATGATGCGTCGATCGTGGAGGCTGCCCGCCGTGCGGGCCGGGTCGTCACCGTGGAGGACCACAACATCCTGGGTGGGCTCGGTGGCGCGGTGTGCGAGATCCTCGCGGCGCACCACCCTGTGCCCGTGCACCGGATCGGGATCCAGGACGTCTACGCCGAGTCGGCGCCGACGATGGCGCTGCTCGAGAAGTACGGGCTGTCGCCGCACGCCGTCGCCGGTTCGATCATCAGTTGGATGGGGGTCTGATTGTCCTCGTTCGGGGATCCGATCGCCGGGGTCCGGGTAGACGCGGCGGCCCTGCTCGAGTGGACGTCGGATGTGGTTCGCCGGCTGGGCACTCCCGACGACATCGCCCAGGATGTCGCCGAGGTCGTCGTGGCTGCGGACCTTCGCGGCATCGCATCGCACGGCACCTTCAGGCTGCCGGTCTACGCCGCGCTCGCCGAGGCCGGCGTGATCGCCACGGCAGCGCGTCCGGTGCGGGACCGCGGGACGAGGGTGCTCAGCCGCTGGAATGCCGGCGACGGCTGGGGGCCCCACGCCGGGCGTGTTCTCATGGACGACGCAATCGAGCGGGCAAGCGACCTTGGAATGGCAGCTTCTGTAGCGCACCATGCAAGCCATTTCGGCATCGCGGGCTGGTACTCAATCCGCGCGGCGTCTCGCGGGCTCATCGGCATGACGATGACGAACGCCTCGCCGCTGGTCGCCCCCACGCGCTCGCGGAAGCGGCTCCTCGGCACCAACCCGATCGCAGTCGCCGCCCCTGCGGGCCGGTTCGGCACCTTCGTGCTTGACATGGCAACCTCTGCGATCACCTGGGGCCGCGTTCTGGTTGCAGACCGCCGCGGAGAGGCAATCGAGCCCGGCGTGGCGATCGACGGCGGTGGACGACCGAGCACGGACCCATCCGAGGTGCTGAGGGAGGGGGCACTGTTGCCGCTGGGCGGTTCCGAGTCCACTGCTGGCTACAAGGGGTACGGCTTGGCCCTACTGGTTGATGTACTGACCGGGGTTCTCGCCGGAGCGAACTTCGGTTCTCGCGTTGTGCCGTTCTCGACGACACGAGGGCCGTCGAACCTGGGCCAGCTGTTCCTCGCGATCGACCCTGAGTTGCTGGGCGATGGCGATTTCGGGTCGCGGATGGAGACCCTCTGCGAGGAGCTTGTCGACGCACCACTGGCACCCGACGCTCCCGGACCGGTGCTCATTCCGGGCCAGCCCGAAGCCGACATCGAGGCGGAGCGGCGACGGAACGGAATCCTGCTCGAGTCTGGTCATGCTGAGGCGCTCGTGCGCCTCGGCGATCGACTCCGCACCCCGTTTCCCGGCCCGCTGCCCAGCCCGCAGTCAACCGCGGCGCCTGCAAGCGTGCAGAGTCGAGAACAGGAAGCCGAATGACGAACGCGCGATTGCTGGACACTGCCGTCCGGTTGGCTCTCGGACTGCCGGAGGATGTCGTCCTGACTGATGCCGGGTACGGCAAGACCGATGGCTGGGATTCGGTTGGCCACATCGAGTTGATGACGGCGCTCGAGGAAGCGTTCGACATCCTCATCGAGGCCGACGACGTGTTCGAGATGAGCGACTACGCGGCCGTGCGCCGGGTCCTCGAGATCAGATACCGCGTCGATCTGGGCGGCTGATGGCAGCCTCGCCGCTGCGCGCGACGCACTCGGGAGGGGCAGGCCTCAAGGCCGGCATCATCGGCCCAGGGGATCGAGAGTGGACGGCTGCCCTCGCCGCCGTGGCCCACGACGCCTATCACCTGCCATCGTACGTTGAGTTCGCGAGCCGCAGCGAGGCGCACGGGGTGCCCTCCGCGTTCGTTGCCGTTTACGACGGCCGGGTCTTCCTCGTGCCGCTCCTCGTGCGCGAGATCTCGGCCGAGCTGTCGGTCGAGCCAGGTTGGCTCGACGCCACAGGACCGCGCGGCTACCCTGGGCCTGTCGCCGGCCCCCGAGGCGCAGGCGACGATCCGGCGTTTGTGGAACGCGCCGTCGATGCCATGATCGAGGTCCTCCGCGACCGGCGGATCGTGACTGCGTTCGTCCGGTGCCACCCGTTGCTGTCGCCACCGGCCCACCTGCTCTGTCATGGCGGGACGATCGTCGAGCACGGCGAATCCGTGTCGATGGACTTGGCCGTGCCTGAGGCCGAGACGTGGAACCTCATCCGCGAGAACCATCGACGGTCGATCACGCGCGCGCGCCGTGAAGGCTACCGGATGCGGGTCGACGCGGCCTGGGAGCGCCTGGATGACTTCCTGGCGATCCACGGCGCGGCCATGGAGCGGGTCGGGGCCGCGGTCGACTGGCGCATCGGCCCAGCCTACGTCGATGATCTTCGGGGCGCGCTTGGCGGGAGGCTGCACCTCTGCCTTGTCGAGCATGGCGCGGATCTGGCCGCGGCGGCACTCGTGACCGAGGTGGACGGAATCGCCGAGTACCACTTGGCTGCCACGGCCGTCGAGCACGTCGCGGCGAGCCCATCCAAGCTGCTTATCGAGGAGATCAGCCGCTGGGCCCGTGCGCGGGGGAACCGCGTCTTCCACCTGGCTGGCAGCCTTCGACAGGACGACGCCCTCATCCACTTCAAGCGGGGCTTCTCGCCGCGGCGACACCCCGTCACCTCGTGGCGGGTCATCGCCGACGCGGATGCCTACCGTCAGCTCGTGGACCGGCGGTCGTCGGTGTCCGCCGGCGGGCTGGGCGCCACGAAATTCGACGGCGCCTACTTCCCCGAGTACCGCCGCTGACGGTTCGTGGTGGCCGGGCTGGGTCCCGACTCCGGTGCCGCCCGAGCGACCTCTGGGGACTGTGCCGAGGGGCATCGACGCCTCGATCGCGAGGGAGTGGGGCGGCTGCGTGCGGCCTGAGAGCCCGCACTTCGCCACGCAGCGCGTCGACGGCGAGCACCGCGTACGAGCGGTCTGGGTGCACGGTGGGTTGGATAGGGGTGGTTGTCATCAGCCGAAAGCCCTAGTACAGAGGTGGGGCGGGGGGAGGGACGAAGGCGAGGGTTCTCCTTGTGGGCACTCCCGGGCTACCCTCCGGGTGCATCCCTGGACGGTTCGGCTGAGCATCTGACGGTCGGCCTCCTCGATAAGAGCACACCCGCCGCGAGGCGGGGCCGCAAAGCCACGGGGCTCACGGAGCCAGCCGGGCTGCCGAAAGGAGCCTCCATCGTTGTTCTGGGACGGCTATCGCTGGGTCGACGAGCGCGCCGTTGCGCCCACGTCCGCCCGGCACCCACGGTCCTCGGGCAATCACCTGCGCCTCGTAGGCTTGGTGCTGATCGTGGCGATGTCGGCTGCGCCGCAGTCCGGTGCGCTGCAGCCGGCTCCTGTCTCTGCCGATGCCGCCAGTGCGGCCGTCGCTCGTGAGATCGGCACCAACACACACAGGAGGCATAACCAGGGTGGCGCAGCGCCCACGCCATCGCCCACAATCGCGCCCGCGCCGACCCCCGCGCCGACGCCGGC
>JAKAMV010000819.1 GCA_021812735.1 Chloroflexota bacterium
CCTTCTGCTTCGTCGCCGCGGCGGCCGACCGCTTCTTCGACGGTGTCACCTCGATGACGAACCCAGAAGCGAGCATACGGGCAAAGCGCCCCCGCTCGAGCTCCTTGGTCTTCTTGGTGGTGTCAGTCTTCTTCGTAGTCATGTCGTTCCCGCGCTGTGGCGCGTCGTGCGGAGATGATCCTGATGATAGTGCCGCGGTGCGTGACTGTCACGTGAAGGAGCCGCCCGCGGCGTGACTGGCCGACGACATTCACGCGCTCCTCGCCTGTCGGCGTCCTGCGGACAGCCACGGTGACGGCCAGCGGGTCCTGGAGGACGTCCACGGCCTCAAAGAAGTCGACGCCATGCTTACTGCGGTTGGCGTCCGCCTTGTCCTCGTCCCACGCGACTCTGGGCTCGCTCAATCCCGCGTTCCTCGGCGACCAGTGGTCCCAGCGTAGACGAGGCTCGTGTCGGAGTCAACCGGATAAGCACAAGAGAAGAACCCCGCCACTCCATCTTGCGGTGGAGGGCGGGGACAAATGCCCAGCGAGGATGACGCACCGAGGCGCGGCATATGAATGCGACCAAAACCACCGCGTTTTGGGACGGTTCGGGCACAGGCAACCCGCCGCACAAATGGGAGGCTGAGTCGAGGGTCCCCTATTGGGGAGGCGGGCATCGAGCCAGGTTCCTTGCCGCATCGGGCTCGGCGATGAGCGCCTCGGCACTCCGCCGCTCAACGAGCGGGATCGTGTCGAGCGGGGCGCGGTGCGCGCTGGAGCGCCCGGTGCCGGCGAGCGTTGCGTCGGCTGCCTCAATACACCGGGTCGTGAGAGCCCAGGTTCACGAGGAATATCTCGTCACGGTCCCAGCGAACGAGGACCCGCAGGTCGTCTTCCACGCTGAATACCGAGTAGGCGGCGAGCTCGCCCTTCGGCTTGTGTGTTCGAAGGAGCGGGTCCTGCCGGCGCGAGGAAGACCGCCCGGCGGAGCGCGCTGAGCTCGGCCTGATCGCGCTCGTACCGTTCCGGGTTCACGATGTGCGCGGCTTTCCGCGAGCGCTGCACCACGAGGGTCGGCTCCTCGCTTGCCTGCACCTCGTCGATGACGTCGGCCACCCGCTGTCGCAGGGTGCCGATCGGAATGGTCTTCATCACTGTGTAGCGTACGTGCTGCCGTACGTCTATCGATACGAGTGTCCGTCGTGCGCCACACCGGGCACGTCGCAGGCGCACCGCGATCCCCGTGCACGGGGATCGGCCGCCAGCGGCAGTGTCGGGCGCCTGCTACCGCCTGGTCGGCGTCGTCGAGATGGACGGCACCTTCGTCGGCGGCTACCAGCCAGGGCTGAAGGGCGGACGACAGCGCAGGGGCCGCAAGTCGGCGGTGGTGCTCGCCGCGGTGGAAGTCCTGACCAAGCCCCGGACTGACGCGCACGGCAACCGTCCGCTCCGACGGCCTCCACGGGTAGCAGGAGACCACGCGTGAACGAGGCTACGGCGAGATCCGGAAGGTGCAGGGCAACGTCCGCGTGACCGGCGTGCAGGTCGTGCCGCTCGTGCACCGCGCGATCTCGAATCTGTCGGCCTCGGCTCACAGCACGCGCTAGTCCGGCGCGCGACGATCGTCGGCGCGTCCGACCTGCCCTACTACTCCGAGGGCGACGAGTCGGAGACAACGCTGGCATGAGTCGCGTCTCGGCCGCCAACGCAATCGCCGCGGCTACGTCGCCGTCGTTTCGAGGGTGATCCGCGTTCCTGCGATGGGCGGCGTCACCGTCGCAACCTGCACGTCACCGGGGAACGACCAACTGACTCTGGCGTTCCCGGATTCGACGACGACCCGAGCCGGAGAGACCGCCCCTGCCGCTTCGAGGATCTGGCTCATGCCCATGCCACCCTCGCCGTGCGACGTGGCGAGAGCCGCCGCGGAGGCCTGGACGGCCTGCATATCCGAGGCGCCGCCCATCCGCGCCCGGATACCGGGTCCTTGGTCTTCCACCGTGACGCGGGTGAGCCCTGGCTCCATCTCGAGCGTGATCTTGACGCCCTGCTGACCATATCGGATCGCGTTGTCGCCGGCCTCGCCGACGAAGGTCTGAACGGCCTCGCTGACCGCCGCAGACCGACTGCCCCGGACGGTTTCGGCGAGCAACTCAGCGAGGCGATCAACGTCGTCGGTCGTCTTCGGCTCGAAGACGCTGATCACGCCGGCAGCGGAGCCTCGGCGGGGACGAAGGCGCCCTCGTTGCAAGCCGGGCAGCGCCAGATCATGCCGCCCTCACGCAGCTTCGCCACGCACAGCGTGGCGCCGTGGTTCACGCAGCAGACCGTGACCAGACCGTCGGGGGCATGGCCTGGCGTCCCGAAGTAGATGATGCCCCGACTGACGCTGTCAGCCCCGTTGGGCACCTTGGGGTTGAAGCCCGGCATGGTCCGGATGTCGTGGAGGTCGAGCACCCTGATCTCCCTGTGGGGATGTTGCTGGAGATTGTCCCCGGTATCCGGGTCGGTCGAGCTTTCGGAGAAAGGGCGCACGCGTCGGTCGATGACGTAGCCGAGCGCCGCCGCGTACCTGTCCTCGGTGGACCGTAGTGGATCGTTCTCCCCGGCTTCCAGGCGAGAAACGAACCCCTGCGTCGTCCCCATGCGCTCGGCCACCTCGCTCTGGGTCAGCCCCTGCCTTTGCCGGATGGCCGCGAGGTCATGCCAGAACTGCCGTCGCTGCTCGACCTCGCCTGGTGCCTCGACGCTGTGCTTCTCGGCTGTCGTCACGCGGTGCCTCCTCAGATGTCCGGCTCTTCGTTGAATCTATACCTTCCAAGGTATAGTGGCCAGACCCAACAGCACCGCCATAACTTGCGGTTCCCGTGGTAGCGACCCAAGCCTCACCTCGCAAGCAGTCGACTGTACAAGTCAGGGTCGGCCTCGATGCGGCGCGTTTCGGCATCGGTCGGGCTCGTTGGCAGGCGAGCTCGAGCGCCCGGTGATCCTCGCCGCGCACGCGGAGATCCCCGTCGTGGAGCCGTACGCGCGGTCGATCGCGCCCTAGCGCCGGCCACCTCCCGCGCCCGACGCCACACCCGAGCCGACGAGCGGCCGCCCACCGCCCGGCAGATCGGCGGGGACGCCCGCGATCTCGCTCAGCTCTGCGGTGACGAACCCGCTCGCGACGCCCCAGTAGTAGCAGACGATCCCGATCACGAGCTCGACGAGGTCGCTCACCGGGAAGGCGAGCGCGGGCTTCGTGAGCGGCCCGTACTCTCCGTAGTAGGAGAGGAGGAAGGTGGCCAGGAGCATCACGACGAGCCAGGACGAGCGCTCCACGTGCATCCGCCCGGTCGGGTTGCTGAACCACCAGAGGGCAGCGCCGAAGAGGAGGAGCGTCGCGGCCAAGAGGATGAAGTAGATCGGGAAGCTCACCGATCCGGGCGCCGCGGTCGAGCTCGTGGTGAGGACCCACCCGCCGAGCTTGTTGACGAGCACCCAGGCGACGAGAAAGAGGATCCCCAGCACCGCACCGACGTCGCGGCGGATCCAGCCCTCGTTGGGGGCGTAGTACCAGACGAAGATGCAGAGCCCGACGAAGACCGCAGCGTAGACGTTGACGAGCGTCTGGAAGCCCGACCAGTAGACGATCATCACCGCCGCCAGGAAGCCCAGCGGGGCGATCAGGCTGGCGGCGGGGAGGCGGAAGGGCCGCGCCATGTCGGGGACCGCGCGGCGCAGCACCGGGAGTCCGAGCCCACCCATGATGTAGGTGAGGACGGTCGCCGAGGTGATGAAGCCGACCAGGCTATACCAGCTCGGGAGCGGCGCGAAGAAGAGGCATCCCACGACGAGCGAGGCGAGGAGCGCCACCCAGGGGATCCCGAAGCGGTTGATCTCCTGGAACAGCTTCGGGAAGTAGCGGTGGACGCTCATCCCGTAGACGCTGCGGGTCCCGGTCCCAAGGTAGATCCACCCCGTCCCGGAGGGCGAGATCGCCGCGTCGATCAGGAGCAGGACCGCGAAGGCGCCCAAGAGGCCGATCCCGGTCGCGTTCAGGGCCGAGTAGAGCGGGCCGCTCGCCCAACTGCTCCCCTTCAATGCGGTCCAGGCGCCGGGCGCCACGCCGGCCTTATGGAAGTCGAGCGCGCCGGTGAAGGCGATCTGCAGCAGGACGTAGATCACCATCCCGATCAGTACCGAAAGAACC
>JAKAMV010000820.1 GCA_021812735.1 Chloroflexota bacterium
GACGCGGCCGCCGCAGACCAGCGGCGCGCCCTGGACGCGGAGGCGGAGCGGCGGGCCCTCGACCGCACCGCCGCTGCCGCCAAGGCGCGCCGGATCACGGTCCTCACGCTGCTCCGCGACGAGCTCGGCCGGATCCCGGACCAGATGGGCGCGCGCCAGAACCGCCCCTACCCGCCGAGCGACCGGCTGGTCGACGTCATGTGGCAGTCGCTCTCTTCATCGGGCGAGCTCCGGTGGATCGAGGACCTCGAGCTACTGCGCCTGCTCGCGACGGCCTATGACTTCATCGCCGTGGAGGTTCGCCTCGAGCAGCGCTGGCTCGATGCCCGGGCCTTGGCCACCACTGGCACGGCGCCCTCCCAGCAGTTCATCAGCAACGCCCTGGTGGCGCTCGACAACGAAGCGTGGCGCGCTGTATGCGACGCCTACAAAGCGGTCGACCGTGCGCTGGTCGCCGAGGGCGAGGCGGCCGGCCCAGTGCCGTTCTGCCGGTAGGTGCCGCCTTGGCAATGAAGCTGTCAGCTCCTCGCAGGCTCGTTGGTTCGGCCTGGCGGCGGCTCGAGCGTCTGGCTCGCTGGGCTCGGCGCCAGGTCACGCGATTCGCGGCATGTGTGCGGACCCGCGCGGTCGTCGCCACCCTTCGCCTCGGCGCGGCCCTATTGTTCATCGGATCCGCGGTCGTCGTCGTAGCCCAGCCCACCACCGAGCCGACCGCCCTCGACGGCTTGGTCGCAATCGCCGGGCTGCTGGCCATCGTCCTCTCGCTTGGCATCACGGTGACGTTCCTGGTGGCCCAGCACACCGCCGAGGGTCATGCGCAAGCGCTATACGCCGAGTTCCGCCACGAGAGAGCGTGGCTCGTGGCCCTCGGGTCACTCGGTGCTGGCCTCGTCGCCATCGTGGCCGCCAGCATCGTTGCACCCACGATCTCCACACCATGGGCGGCGCTCGCGCTCGCAACCGCCCTTGGGGCGTTCGCGGCGTCGCTCTTCCCCCGGATGCTCGACAGCCTCGACCGGACGGAGCTCTCGCGGCGGATCACGGCCAGGATTGTCGCCCAATTAGGCACCGCATCAAGGCGCACGACCGAGATACAGCGCGAGAACACCATCAAGCCGATTGCGAGACATGGCATCGAGCTCACGAGTGGACTTGCCTCGGAGGGGATCTCGTCCAGCGACCGCGAGGTCGTCCGTGCCGGCTTTGCGGGCGTTGGGCGCGTCTATGTCGTCTACGTGGAGGGCAGCCCGACGCTCGGTTGGGACGGCGAGATCGTCAACTACATGTACCACCACCTCGAGGCCCTCATCGACGTCTGCGTCTCCAGCTCGCCGGTCATCCTGCTGCCGCCAGCGCTCGAGGAGCTGACGGCATTGGCCGAGGCCTACCCAAAGGTGGCGCGGCCCTGGCTCCGGAACGAGAACTTCAGCGGCCGGCTCAACCGCCTGTTCTTCGACGTGGCCGCGAAGACACTGACCATGGACTCGTCAGGCGCTGCGGCCATGGCGGTTGCCGGGATCGGTTCCGGGGGCGTCGAACTCGTCAGATCGGACCGACCCAACGGGGCTATCGACCACATCCGCAAGCTCAGGGCCGTCGGCAAGGCTGCGATCGCGAGCGACCGCGAGCACATCGCAGGCCAGGCAAACCATGAACTCGCGCATCGCGCTGGCGCTCGCCGAGCTCGAGTCCCACAAGATCATGCGCGGCAACCTGTACCAGGAGGCGTGCGCCGCGTTCTCGGCCGTCGTCGACGACGTCGCGGCGAGGCCTGCCACCACGGGAGCCATGATGAGAGACTTGGCGCTGACGCCCGCGATCGGTCCCTTTGCCCAGCCGAACCTCTCAGTGGTGGTCGTCGCCGGCATCGCAGCGCGATCCCGACCGCATGAACGCTTCGGCAACGACTTCGGGTGCGGCGCCGATGCGGTGATGGCGTCCCTGACCCTGCTCGCGCGACACCAGGCCGGCGTCGTGATGGCGCCCGCCTACGCTCGCGACACCGCGTACTCGGCCATCCTGTGGACACTGACGCTCGAGCCCCGTGCCGAGTCGGCCGCCCAGCTCCAGCGGTAGTGGCTCGACCTCTTCAGAGCGCTCGTCAATGACAGGGAGCGTGGTCTGGACGGCGACGCGCTGCTCGACGACCTGGCTCGCCTGGTTGGGCATCCGGGGCGGGCGGCGCTCCCTGGGCCTGAGCATGTCGAGCCCGCACCGCACGACCTGCTCCCGGAGGCGGTAGTAGGTCGAGGGGTGGACGCCGAAGACCCGGCACGCGGCCCGGACGTTCCCGAGGCGCCCCGCCTCGGCGAAGAGCGCCAGCCTGAACCTGTAGATCAGGTCATCATCGGTCACGGCGCCGCGCCTCCTGCTCATCGCTTCGAACACGACAAGCATGGCGACGCGGCGCCACCCGTCACCCGGTCAGGCGGGCACCAGGTGTCGGGAGAACTCGGGGACTGTTCACCCTAACCTACGAGCGCCGAGGAGCCTGTGCCGTCAGCGCTCTTCCAGCAGGTCCAGGGCGCGACTTCTGTCCTGCCCTCCGGACCACCCGTGGGTGCGCGCTCCCGCCGGCCGGGCGGAGTGGGCCTTATCAGTCTCCGTAGGTCCCGAGCAGCCAGGTCCAGAGGCGGGCCGACTCCTTCACGTACCAGCGGCTCCGGCGCGCGAGTTCGTCGGCCGAGAACAGGATACCGGCACCCGCCGTGCGCTCGGCGATCTCGCACCGATCCTCCAAGCACCACGCGCGGGCCGCCGCCTCAGGGAGGCTGCCCCCGACGGTCAGCCCGCCGTTGCCGCGCAGAAGGATGGCAGGCGCCTCAGCGAGCGCTGCTGCGACGCCGGACCCTGCCGCCGCGTCCGCGATGAGGTCAGGGTCAGCCCACATCGCCACCGGTTCGACGATCCCACCGAAGCCGTGGAGGAGCGGAGGGGATTCACGCCTTACCGACCACGCGGCGGCCGCACGGCCATGGATCCGGCAGATGGCGCCGACGTCCGGCCGCGCCGCGTACACGGCCGCATGCATAGGCGACTCGAGCGGGACGAGCTGGCGGTCGCCGTTGAGGGGCGCTCCGTCCGCGCCGAGCGAGCAGACGTCCTTCTCGCCGACCGTCCCGAGCGGCGGCGAGACGGGCGTGACGAGGAACCCGTCGGGTGTCCGCATGCTCACATGGCCGAACCCGTGGACAAGGCGGGCGCGCGAGAGGATCCGCGCCACCACGGCGACCCGGGCTCCCGGCCCGAGCCCCGCCCAGGCCTCGGGCGTCATCCGACAGGTCGGAGGACGCGGAACGCCATCTCCGTGACGACGAAGGCGTTGCACGCCGTGAGGTCCTGCGGGCAGCTGCTCGCGACGACGCCCAGGTCGTCGAGCGCCTCGAGCTCGATGTAGCTCCCCGCCGGGTGCGGCGGCTCGAGGGTCTTGATCGACCCGTCGGGCTGAAGCACGTTGTTCATGAAGACGTTCCACGCGAGCTCGGCGCGCGGCTCCCACGTCTCGCCTGCGAGATCGAGCCCCTCCTGGATGTTCGAGAGACACGAGCGGTGGTCGGTGAGGCCGTAGTCGCGCAAGAACCGCTCCGGGTCGCAGCACGGGACGATGAGGTCGTGGCTGGCGACCGTGTCCCGACGGATCCGGAAGAGCGGCCGGCGATGGTTCGAGAAGATCTCCTCGCCCTCCTTCGGGACGAGGTGTGTCAGACACGAGATCGTGTGGGCCGGCGACATGTACTCGTCGGGGGCGGCCAGGCGCCACACCATGATGTCGGCGACCTGCTGTCCTCGTACGTCGACAATCTGGAGGAGCTCACCCGCGGAGATCCGGACCGCCCTCCCGTGACCGGAGGGGATGACGACCTCCTCGCGGATGGCGTAGCCATCCGGGGTCGGCGTCGCGGGGATCGGCGGCGTGGGTCCACTTCCGTCCTTGCTCATCGTTCTCCTCCTGTAGCCACGACGGCCTCTCGGGCGGGCGCTGGGGTGTTCCGGCTCTTCAGCGCGCGCACTTGACCGTCGATGACCACGCCGCAGATCCCCGGGATGTCGCCATTCTCGATCGCCGCGAGCGGATCCGCCCGCGTCCCGCCGAGCGGTTCCTGGAGGAGCACGACGTCGGCCGGGCGTCCCGCCTCGAGGATCCCCTCGTCCACGCGCATCACGCGGCCGGGGTTGCCC
>JAKAMV010000821.1 GCA_021812735.1 Chloroflexota bacterium
CAGGACGTCTCCACCGCCCCTGCGCCGACGTCATCGTAACCGCGGCGATCAGACCGGAGGCGGTTGCCGCCCTGACGCTAGGTTATGGGAAGAAATGCCGACCTCGTCAAGCCCCGCCGCCGGCCTCCGCTCGTAGTTGGGAGGCGATCCGTGTCGATGCACCTCGAGGGCGAGTGGTCGACCCACAGAACACCACGGGGACATGCCGGCGAGCGCAACCGTCGCGCGGGAGCCTGGAGGCTGGCCCATGTCCGCCCGTTGGGTCGCCGTCAGCGCCCGGGTCCGGGCGGCCGATCGCGGGGGGTTCCGCCACCGGCTCCGGTCCCCTGTCGCGGCGCGTAGAGCCGTGACAGCAGATCGTCGCGATCGGCGGCAGACAGGCGCGCAGAGTCGGCGAGGATCGCGTCGGTCAGCTTGCGCCGCGTCTCGAGGGCCGCCGCCCGCTGCGTCGCGGCCCGCTCCTGGTCCGCCGCCGCGCGGCGGTTCTGCGCCGCGGTCCCCGATTCGCCCGACGAGAGGATCCAGAGCAGACGGAACAGGCCGACCAAGACGAGCAACGGGACCATGCCGTTCATCGTCGCCCCCATCCCCTGGGACGCGCACTCGTACCCGCCCCAGCCACCGCGTCGCCTCTGGGACCCGGCGTCAAGGGCCGTCGGGGGAAGCGGATGGTGATGCTCGACGGACCGGCGCCGCTGCGGACATCCACGAGCGCGAGCCCGAGAGGGCGGTCCTCGGGCGGCACATACAGCCGCACTGGATCGGGCACCTGCAGTCCGAACCGCGCCCGGGCGAGGGCCGCCACGTCCCGCTCGACTTCCGCTTGGTCCATCGCCCGACCCGGGGCGGCGATCTGACCCTCCCAGATCCACAGGCCGCACTCATTACATTCGAGATCGTCGCCCACCGGATCGGGCATCCAACTGACCATGCCGGTCCAGCTCGGACACCCGCAGGCGGGGCACGCGATCGGCCAGGCCACGTACCTCATATCAGCCTCCATCCAGTGCCGGCAGCTCGGGGCGCGCCGGATGCAGGGGTATCGGTCGAGTCGTCGACCCTGTCAAAGAAACCGCACGTCCGTGCGTGACTGGCTTGTGTGATCTCGCTGGCCAGCACGGTCGCGAATCCACACCACACCACGGACCCCTGGGGGAGGGAGGCGTGGTGTGGACTTGCGGAGCCGACGCGCGCGCGCGGCGCCAGCCCCTTGACGGCGTCACGACTCCGACAACACTCCCGTCGCGGAGTTGGGGTTGTTGAACTGGGGCTGAGGTGGACCGAGTGGCTGCGACACGTGCGAGGGCCGACTTGCGCCGGCGGGCGGCGGCTCCCCTGCCAGTGCTGCGTCCCCTCAGGGTCACGCTGCGGGCCGTCTGGTCGCGGCTTCGACGCCACTGGACCCTGGCCCGCGGCCTCTACGTCGCGGTGCTCGCGCTCGACGTGGGGCTCTCCATGTTGCGGTCGACGTGGTACGACGTCGCATTGCTCTGCTGGCTCGCCGGCGGAGGACTGGCCATCGGGGTGTCCGCGATCGCCGAGGCAGATCGACTCGCCCGCGAGCGGGCGCACGCCCTGTGTCCCACGCCGCTCGTGGGAGGTTATCGACTGGCCGCCCCGCCGGGGGAGGTGGCCCCCGACGTCCTGCTGGCCCTGGACCTCGTCGAGTACCTCTACGCCCACGCCGTGCGCGTCGAGCGATCAGTCCGTGGGCGTCGTCGAGCGACCCGGTCGACCTACGCGGTCCCCCTCCGAACGCTATGTCGGCAGTGGGCCGCCGAGCGGGGACTGCCAATCCGACGGGGCGACCGGACCGGCCACGTGCTCCTCGAGAGCGGCGTCATCCACGTTGTGACCATCTCGCAGGCCCGCGCCTGGAGGCTCGCCAGCCCGACCGCCGAGTCCGCGATCAAGACGCTCGAGCTTGCCACTGGGCAAACCCTCGTCCGGTGGGATCTCGGGCGCTGCGTGCCCGAGATGACCGAAGTCACTCGACGGGCGCCGTGAGATGAGCCATGTCCGCGCATACGACCGTCAGCGCGCGAGGGCACGCTCCGGCACGCGGGCCGCGAGCGGGCCGCTACAGCTTGCGAACGCGTGGGCGGCTCAGGCGAGGTTCCCAGGGCCAACCCGGCAGTGCTTCAAGCAGAGCAGCACTCTCGGGACAGAGCCGTCCACGCCGATGCGCGGTCCGCTGCTTCGCGCACCACTTGCCGAGCGCGAAGCAGCGCACGTCGTCGAGGGTGGGGTGCGCCTTCGTGTCCTCGACGTCGACCACGAGCAGGGAATGAGGGGGAGATGCGGCCCCTGACGCGGGCCGAGGCGCTCTTGGAGGCCGGCCACTTCCGGACCATCCGGAGCTCACAGGCGCCCGACATGGTGCCGCGGTTGGTGGCGACGCTCAACTCGCCAGCCGCTCTTGGCGGCCGCGGCTCCATCCACGCTGATGCTGCGGGTAGGGGCAGAGCCCCACGCCCAGATTCATCCACAGGCACGGATGCTTGCGGACGGGGCGGGGCATCGGCGTCTCTCCTCGAACGTCCGCTCGGATCGTCCGAGGCACGATGCGATACCCGATCTACCTCACGTCGGGCGCCCTGGCAGCCTCTCCGTCAGGTCGATCAAGGACTCCGAAACAGCTGATTGGAGCGAAATCCGCATTGCCAGCGAACCGAAGCGGATCTCGGCGCGGACCAGGTTCCGGAACAGCGCCGTCGGCGCGTGTTCGTTCGTCGAGATCGCGACGACGGGGGCAACCGCCTCGAGCCAGCGGCGAAGGTCGAACGTCTCGAGGACCTCGGCGGTCACGTACAGGCCGAGGTCCAGGTCCGAGAACTCGTCCGCCGTCCCGGTCGCGAATTAGCCCATGACGAAGAGACAGACGACCTCGGGCGATACTTCGGCACGGGTCCGGATGCGGTTGAGCAGCAGCGCCTGCGGCAATACAGCCATGACCGTCAACCCGAGCCGGCCGAGATCCGCCAGAACAGCTCGAGCAGCGACGTCGGCGCCGAGGCCCGCACGAACAGCGGGATCGTGTCGAGCGGCACCGGACGACGCACGACGCGTCCGCCCTGAACGCGCTCGTCCGTCCAGGCATCGACCCACTCGCCGGGCGGCAGGTAGACGTCCCAGGTGTCGGCGCCGGGCTCGACGACGGGCGCGACGAGCAGGTCGTCCCCGAACATGTACTCGTAGGGATGCCGCCAGATCTCCGGATCGTTCGGCCAGTCGAAGAAGAGGGCGCGCATGAGAGGCACGCGACGCGTGACAGCGCGCCGCGCCTGCTCGGCGAGATAGGGCGCGAGCCGTTCCCGGAGCTGCGCAAAGTGGCGGTAGATAGGGATCACCCGGTCGTTGCCCGTCCGCTCCGCGATGTTCCAGGGGGTGCGGTCCCGCGACGGACGTCGGTGGTGGTTGAACTCCGAGTGGTACTGCATGATCGGGCAGAAGCACGCCATGGCCACGGCGCGCAGGTACAGTTCGGCCGAGGGAATCTCGCCCGAGAACCCGCCGAGGTCCCAGCCCCAGAAGAAGACGCCTGACGCCCCTGCGCTGAGGCCCGCCGTGATGGACGCACGGAAGGCCTCCCAGGTCGAGTTCTCGTCGCCGGCCCAGTGCGCGGGAACCGTGCCTGCGCCGGTGAAGCCGGCGCGGCTGAACGTCACCGGCTCCCGGCCGGCCGAGCGGAGCAGGTCGTGGTACGCGGAGGCGTAGAGCACGGGATAGCGGTTGTTCGTCTCGGCACCTCGTGTGCCGTCCGCGTAACGCAGCTCGTCGCCCCAGGCGTGCTCACCGCCGTCGGTCTTGAACCCGTCGATGCCGAGGTCCTCGACGAGGTAGCGGCGCTTCTCGAGCCACCACGCCTTCGCGTCCGGGTTCGTCCAGTCCGGCAGCAGCGCGCCCGGGAACCACCAGCCGCGATTGCGGTAGGGCCGTCCGTCGGCCTCGCGAACGCCGTATCCGCGCGACACCATCGTGTCGCGATCCGCGCGCGCCTGACCCGTCGGTGCTGGCCGAGCCTTCAGGAGCGGCACCTGCCAGAGCAGCAGGCGGATGTCGTGGCCGTGCAGCCAGTCGACGAGGCCCTTCGGATCGGGCCACGCACCATCCGGCGGGAACGCGAAATCGGCGAGCCGATGGGGCGAGCCGGCGGGGGGCACCGCGTACCGC
>JAKAMV010000822.1 GCA_021812735.1 Chloroflexota bacterium
GGGCCAAGAGTCGGAAGTCACCCACAACATCGAGAAGTACTGGGGGACGATCCAGGCCTACGTCTCGAGCGTCTTCCAGTGGCGGGGCCTCGACGAGGTGATGGCCGAGGAGATGAGCGTGCTCCCGGGCATGGACGAGCTGGCGAGCCTGCTCTGGATCGCCGAACATCACGACCGGGGCGGGTACGACGTGATCGTGGTGGACGCAGCGCCCACCGGTGAAACGCTGCGCCTCCTCTCGCTCCCCGAGGCGGGCAAGTGGTGGATCGAGAAGATCTACCCGATCCAGCGGAAGATCGCCCAGGTGGCCAACCCGATCGTGGGCCGCGTGATCGGGATGCCGATGCCAGGCGACGCCGTCTACACAGCCGGCGAGGAGCTCTTCGGCCGGCTCGAGCACATGCATGACCTGCTCGTGAACCCGGAACTCACCTCGATCCGGCTCGTCCTGAACTTGGAGAAGATGGTGATCAAGGAGGCGCAGCGCGCCTTCACGTACTTCCACCTCTACGGGTATCCCACCGACCTCGTCATCTGCAACCGGGTCGTCCCCGACGACGCGGGCCCCTATTTCGAGGCGTGGCGGCAGGTGCAGGCCCGCTACTGGCCGGAGGTGCAGGCCGACTTCGACCCGATCCCGATCCGCCGCGCGCCGTTCTTCGAGCACGAGGTGGTCGGTATCCCCATGCTGCGGGAGCTGGGTGGCGCCCTGTTCGGCGACGAGGACCCGACCGCGTTCTTCTACCGCGGGCGGCCCTACAGCGTACACCGCGAGGACGGGGCCTTCGTGCTTTCGCTCGAGCTGCCGTTCACCGCGAAAGACGAGGTCCGTCTCCGCCGCAGCGGCGACGAGTTGGTGGTGCAGGTGGGGTGGTGGCGGCGCAACCTCATCCTGCCCCGCGTGCTGGTGGATCTGCCCACGGCCTCCGCGGGATTCGACGATCATGTGTTGAAGGTCAGATTCGCGGCGAAGCCGCATAGGCAGGCAGGAGCGTCGAAGCAATGACCGATCTCGAAGCGCAGTTGGCAGCACTCGAGCAGCGACTCGCGGCCGTCGAGGCACGGGCGGAACGCGAGCCCGGAGGACTCCTCGGGCTCTGGCGGGAGGTGTTCCCGGCAGAGGCCCGGGCCCACATGCGTGCAGCGCGCAAGGAGCAGCTGCTGGCGGCCAGGGCCTTCCTGGACCACTGGATTGCGCGCCTGGAGAAGGAGCCCAGCGAGAGACTTCCGCGCCGGGAGAGCATCTCGCTCGACTAGGGCGCGTCGGCGGCCTGTTGCCGGCGGATGGCGTTGGCGGCCTGTTGTCGCCATATCGCGCTGGCGGCCTGTTGCCGCCGTCTGTTCCGGCGGCGCCAGCGCTGCAGGGGAGGGAGCGGATGGGCGCCCAAGAGCGCTCGCATGCGTTCCTGCCGCACACGGCGGACGCGGGCCTGGTGGCCCATGCTGCCACGCTGGCGGAGCTCTTCGAGGAGGGGGCCCTTGCGCTCGCCGAACTGGCGGCCGACACCGCTGGCGCGGCGGGAGCTCCCGTCGTCGTCGGCCCGCTCGCCGCCGACGATCTGGCCGGGCTGGCCTTCGCCTGGCTCAACGAACTGATCGGGATCGCCGAGTCCGAGGGGCGTGCGCTGGTCCGAGCGCAGGTGGAGCGAGTGGAGGGGACGGCCGACGGCTGGACCATCGCGGGTTCCGCGTTCCTCGCGCCGTACGACGCCCCGGGTGTCCGAGCGCGCCGGCAGGTCAAGGCGGTCAGTTTTCATCGGCTGGGGGTGGAGGAAGGGCCCGACGGGTACGCCCTGACGGCCTACGTGGACGTGTGAACGCGCGACGCGACCGGCTACGACCGTCTGCCCGAACCGAGTCACCGCTCGTCGGTCCAGCTCGTTCCGAGCAGGCGCCGCTGCGCCTCGAGCGCATCGACGCGTGGCGCTGGCGGATCCCCCGGGACGAACGGCGCGGGATGCGCGTGGACGGCTTCGTCTTCGCCGACGATCGCCTGATGGCGCGCCTCCGCGACGATCCGGCGCTGGTGCAGGTCGCCAACGTGGCGACGCTGCCCGGGATCGTGGGGGCTTCGCTGGCGATGCCTGACGTCCACTGGGGGTACGGCTTCCCGGTGGGGGGCGTGGCGGCGACGCTCGCCGATGGTGGCGCGATCAGCCCGGGCGGCATCGGCTTCGACATCAACTGCGGCGTCCGCCTGCTCCGCACCAGCCTGCTGCGCGGCGATCTGGAGCCAGTCGCGGCGCGCCTTGCCGACGAGCTCTTCCGGGCCGTCCCGTCGGGGGTTGGCGCGCACGGCGGGCAGCGCCTGGCGCAACGCGATCTCGACGGCGTGCTGGCCGAGGGTGCGGCCTGGGCCGTGCGGCACGGCCTGGGAAACGCCGAGGACCTGGAGTTGACCGAGGAACGCGGGACGCTCGCCGGCGCGGACCCCGTGGCGGTCTCCGACCGGGCGCGGCAGCGCGGCGGGGATCAGTTGGGGACGCTTGGGTCCGGCAACCACTTCCTCGAGGTCCAGGCCGTCGACCGGATCCTCGACGGCGACGGCGCCCGGGCGCTGGGGCTCGCGCTGGAGCAGCTTGTGGTCCTGATCCATTGTGGATCGCGCGGCCTCGGGCACCAGGTCTGCACCGATCACCTGGCGGTGATGGATCGCGCGGCCGGTCGGTACGGCATCGTGCTGCCCGACCGCCAGCTCGCCTGCGTCCCCCTCGGCACGCCCGAGGCGAACGCCTACCTCGCGGCGATGGCCGCGGCCGCCAACTTCGCCTGGGCCAACCGCCAGGCCATCACCCACGCAGTACGCGGCGCGTTCGGACGGGTCTTCGGCGCCGGCGTGGCTACCGCGATGGGGCTGGTCTATGACGTCAGTCACAACATCGCCAAGCTAGAACGCCACCAGGTCGCCGGACGCGAGCTCGAGGTCTGCGTGCACCGCAAAGGTGCCACTCGCGCCTTCCCAGCCGGGCACCAGGACGTGCCGCTGCGCTACCGCGCGGTGGGGCAGCCGGTCCTGATCCCAGGGGACATGGCCCGCTACTCGTTCGTGGCAGTGGGTGCCCCGGGGGCCATGGAGCTCTCGTTTGGATCGACGTGTCATGGGGCCGGGCGCGACCTCTCGCGACACGCGGCGATCCGCGAGCTGCGCGGCGTCGACATCGCGGCCCAGCTGGCGCACGAGGGGATCGTGGTCCGCGCCCAGCGGCCGGACCTGCTCGCCGAGGAGGCCGCCCTGGCCTACAAGGACGTCGCGTCCGTGGTCGAGGTAGCCGCGGGGGCGGGGCTGATCCGTCCGGTGGCCCGCCTGCGGCCGCTCATCGTGATCAAGGGCTGAGGCGCGGCCGACAGCCGCGCGGGTGGGCCGCAGCGCGCGAACCCACCGCCCCGCGCGCGAACCCACCGCCCCGCGCGCCTCTCGGCTGCGGTCAGACGACCTGGCCCGTCGGCACGAGCGCGGCGTCGCCGAGCCGCAGCGCGTTGAAGAGCGCGAGGTCGTCGCGCAGGTTACGGGTCGAGAGGAAGTTGCGGCGCACACGTTCGCGCCCAGCCTCGCCGAGCCGCTGGCGCAGATCCGCGTCGGCCAGCAGCTCGAGGCACGCCTCGGTCGCCTCGTCGTTGGTGGTGACCAACCGTCCGCCGATCCCCTCGCCGATCTGCATCGGGATCCCACCGACGCGCCCGCCGACGACCGGCACGCCCTTCCAGAGCGCTTCGCTCACGGTGAGCCCGAAGCCTTCACGGAGCGATTTCTGCAGCACCAGATCCGCGGCGCGTTGAAAGGCGTTCACCTCGAGTGCGCCCACCCCGTCGAGGTTCGTGAGGATCGTGATATCGGGGTCGTCGTCCGCGTAACGCACCACGTCCCGGTAGATCTCCCAGCCCTCGGGATCGTCGCTCGCCATCGAGCCGACCAGTGCGAGCTGGACGTCGGGGATGGTGCGTTTTACGGCGCGGTAGACGTCGATCACGCCTTGCGGGTCCTTCCAGGGATCGAAGCGCGAGACCTGGAGCAGGAGGGGGCGCTGCGGGTCGACGCCGAGCCGATGGAGCACGTCGTCGACCAGCGCGGGCGCGAGCGGCATGTTCTTGGGAGAAAGCGGGTCGATCGACGGCGGGATGAACGCCAGCACGTCCAAGCGCAGATCGGGCTTGACGTAGTCAGGG
>JAKAMV010000083.1 GCA_021812735.1 Chloroflexota bacterium
CGCCTCCGCGAGCGCCGCCGCGTCGACCGCCCCGTCGGCCGCCGCCGCGGCCGCCCCGGACCGCATCAAGACGGCCGGCAAGGTGGTGTTCTGCTCCGACATCAGCTATGCGCCCGAGGAGTTCTACGCCGCGGACGGCACGACCGCCCAGGGCTCCGACATCGACATCGCCAACCAGATCGGCAAGTACTGGGGCGTCACGGTCGAGATCGACAACACGCCGTTCGACTCGATCATCCCGGCCCTCACGGCCAAGAAGTGCGACCTGATCATCTCGGGCATGAACGACACGGCCGAGCGCCAGAAGCAGGTCGACTTCGTGGACTACCTCAAGGTGGGCCAGGGCCTCCTCGTGCCGGCGGGCAACCCCAAGGGGATCCACACCCTTGAGGACCTCTCGGGCAAGAGCGTGGCCGTCCAGCTGGGCACCACCAACCTCGACGCCCTCAACGCCGAGAACGACACGCTCAAGGCGGCCGGCAAGCCGCAGATCAACATCCAGACCTTCGAGAAGGACACCGTCGCCTTCCAGCAGCTCAGCCTCGGCCGCGTCGACGCGTACTCCACCGACTCGCCGGTCGTCGCCTACTACAACAGCCTGCCCGAGAACGCCGGCAAGTTCGAGATCGGCGGCACGCCCATCGACCCGGCGCCGATCGGCATCGCCATGAACAAGGACGACACGGGCATGAAGGACGCCGTCCAGGCCGCAGTCGACGCGATGTACGCCGACGGCAGCCTCAAGCAGATCCTCGCCAAGTGGGGCATGACCGACGCGGTCGTCCTGCTCAAGTAGGGTCGAGACTCGCGGGCGGTCGCCACGCCGGCGGCCGCCCGCCGATCAGCGGAGCGCGGGCGCATGAAGTTCGACGTCCAGGAGTTCCTGTCCTTCACCTTCGGCTTCCGGGACGCGCTCGTCTCCGCGCTGATCGTGACGGTCTCGATGGCCGTGATGGCGCAGGCGCTCGGGGTGCTCCTCGGGCTCGTGTCGGCGCTCGCAGGTCGCGCCCGGAACCGGGCGGTCCGGCTCGTCTCCGGACTCTACGTCTGGGTCTTCCGCGGCACGCCGGTGCTGGTGCAGATCATGCTGCTGTACTTCGGCTTGGCGGAACTGCTGTATCCGTTCGACCCGTTCCCGAACACCTACCCCTTCCTGCCCACCCTGTTCGGCGGCGCGTTCATCGCCGCCACGCTCGC
Organism: Chloroflexota bacterium; assembly: GCA_021812735.1. Next base: position 1,198 of record JAKAMV010000083.1, read on the forward strand.
CTTGGGCGTCAACGAGGGCGCCTACATGAGCGAGATCATCCGGGCTGGCATCCTGTCGGTGGACCCGGGTCAGGCCGAGGCCGCCAAGAGCCTGGGCATGACGCCGCGCAAGACGATGTCGCGGATCGTGCTGCCGCAGGCGCTGCGGGTGATCGTCCCGCCCTTGGGCAACGAGTTCAACAACATGATCAAGACCACCTCGCTCGCCTCCGCCATCGGGGTGACCGAACTCCTGCTCCTCGCGTCGTCGCGCTACGGCGTCACGTTCAAGCCGTTCGAGGCCCTGCTCGGCGCCTGCGTGTGGTACCTGTTCTTCACCACGATCTGGGCGGGCATCCAGGGCCGGATCGAGCGCCGCCTCGGCGTCGGCCAGAGCCGCAACGAGGGAGAGGCCGGACTCTGGTCCCGCCTCGTCGGCGTCCGCGGCGGCCGCACGCTTCCGGGAGGCTCGCGATGACCATGCCCGGCGAGCACATCCACGGGACGGACGTCCAGGTCTCGCACGACCTGCTGGGCGCGATCGGCGGCGTCCCCAAACCGCCCACCGACGTGGTCGTCGAGGCGACCGACGTCAACAAGTGGTTCGGCAGGCTCCACGTCCTCCAGGACGTCTCGCTCAAGGTCAAGCGCCAGGAGGTGGTGGTGATCCTCGGGCCGTCGGGCTCGGGCAAGACCACGTTCATCCGGTGCGTGAACCACCTCGAGAAGATCCAGTCGGGACGGATCTTCGTGAACGGCAGCCTCATCGGCTATCGCGAGGTCAGCGGGAAGCTGGTCGAGGACAAGGAGGTCAACATCGCGAAGCAGCGCCAGGAGATCGGGATGGTCTTCCAGCGCTTCAACCTGTTCCCCCACAAGACCGCGCTCGAGAACATCATCGAGGCGCCCACCCAGGTCCGCGGCACGCCGCGCGGCGAGGCGCTCGAGATGGGCCAGGCGCTGCTCGCCCGGGTGGGCCTCGCGAACAAGGCGAGCGCGTATCCCGCGCAGCTCTCGGGCGGCCAGCAGCAGCGCGTGGCGATCGCCCGCGCCCTGGCCATGAGGCCCGCCCTGATGCTGTTCGACGAGCCGACCTCCGCCCTCGACCCCGAGATGATCGGCGAGGTCCTGGAGGTGATGAAGGAGCTCGCCCGCGAGGGCATGACGATGATCGTCGTCGCCCACGAGATGGGATTCGCCCGCGAGGTGGCCGACCGGGTCGTGATGATGGACGAGGGGAAAGTCGTCGAGGAGGGGACGCCCGCCTCCTTCTTCACCAGCCCCACCCACGAGCGGACCAAGAGCTTCCTGGCCAAGATCCTGTGACCGAGCGGATCGTCATCCTGGCCGACGGCCAGCTCACCTTCGGAGACGCGAAGACCGCCTTCGGCGTCATCCGCTACGGCACCGACCGCGTGGTGGCGCTGATCGACCGCGCCAACGCCGGCCGCACGGTGTCCGAGTGGGTCCCGGTCCCCTACGAGGTTCCCGTCCTGGCGACCCTCGACGAGGCGATGGCGCTGGAGCCGACGTGCCTGCTGATCGGCATCGCCCCCACGGGCGGGGCGCTGCCGGCGTCATGGCGCGTGCTGCTCCTCGGCGCGATTCGAGCCGGGCTGTCCATCCGGTCAGGCCTGCACACGTTCCTCGGCGACGATCCCGAGCTGGCTGCGGCCGCCGCCCTGGCGGGCGTCACGATCACCGACTACCGGCGGCCCCCGGTGCGGCGCGACTGCGCGGTCGGCCGCCACCACCTGCCGGGCAAGCGCGTAATCCTCGCGGTCGGCAGCGACTGTGCGGTGGGCAAGATGTCGGTGTCGCTCGAGCTGGTGCGCGCGGCGCGCGAGGGCGGCGACCGGGCCGTGTTCGTCCCCACCGGGCAGACCGGAATGATGATCGCGGGCTGGGGCGTGGCCGTGGACCGGCTGATCAGCGACTTCCTCAACGGCACCGTGGAATGGCTGGTCGAGGACGGCGAGGCGCGCGGAGACTGGCTGTTCGTGGAAGGACAGGGGTCGATCGACCATCCTGCGTACTCCGCGGTGACCGTGGGGCTGATCCACGGCAGCACGCCGCACGCGATGGTGCTGGTCCACAAGCCGGGCCTGGCCGACCACGACTTCACCCACGTCCCGGACCGCGTGTTCCCGCTGGCGGCGCTGCCGCCGCTCATCGACCTGCACGAGCGGCTGGCGTCGGCCGTGGCTCCGTCGCGCGTGGTCGCCGTGGCGCTCAACACCTCGCTGATCGAGGACCCCGACGAGGCCCGCCGGGTCATCGCCGCGACCGAGGCCGAGACCGGGCTGCCCTGCGACGACCCGTTCCGGTTCGGCCCCGAGCGGCTGTGGCCGCGGATCCGCGCCGCCGTCGAGGCGCTGCCCTGGGTGGACGCCGCCGGCTGAGGCCCAGGCGGCACGGGCCTGGGGCCACGCGGTGGCCGCCGCTCCGCCCTACGCGCTGGCGAGGTCCCGCTCGTGGAGGATCCGGGCCGTCTCGCAGGCCAGCTCGGCCAGGCGCTCGATGCCGGCCTCGCTGTGCGCGAACTGCGTCTGCGGGTCGAACGCCGCCCCGCCCGAGACGTGGCGCGCGTTGTCGAGGATCACCGCCATGCCGCCGGCTCGCAGGTCCCAGACCCGGGCGAGGACGAACATCACGCTCGCCTCCATCTCGGCGGCGACCACGTTGAGCCGCGCCAGGTCGTCGAACTGGTCGCGCCATCGCGACTGCCAGTAGCCGCCGTACGACGACCCCGGCTCCGGGTGCCCGGCGTAGAACGTGTCCGCGGACCGGGTGACGCCGACGTGATAGCGCAGGCGCAGGCCCTTCGCCGCCTCGATCGCCGCTGTCACCACCTCGTGCGAGGCCACGGCCGGGTACTCGATCGGCGCGTACAGCCGCGACGAGCCGTCGAGGCGCATCGCGCTGTCGAAGATCGCCATGTCGCCGTTGTGGACGTGGTCGAGGAACGTGCCCGCCGTGCCCACCCGGATGAACGTCCGGGCGCCGCACCGGGCCAGCTCCTCCATCGCGATCGAGGTGGACGGAGCGCCGATCCCCGTGGACGTGCACGAGATCGGCGTGCCGCGGTACACGCCCGTGTAGGTGACGTACTCGCGGTTGGTGGCCACGTGCCGGGCCTCGTCCCAGTGGGCGGCGATCAGGGGGACGCGGCCGGGGTCGCCCGGCATGAGCACGATCGGGGCGACGTCGCCGTTGTCGATCGCGAGGTGGTACTGGCGCATCGCGCCCTCCTGGTGCGTCGCGGGGGGTGGGCGGCAAGGGTCTCGGCTCGTGGACGCGGTGCCTCGGCTAGTGGACGCGCTCGGTCATGCCCGCCCAGAACGGCTCGCGAAGCTCGGCCTTGAGGATCTTGCCGGTGCCGCCCTTGGGCAGCGTCTCGCGGAAGTGGAACTCGCGGGGGACCTTGAACCGGGCGAGGCGCTCCTTGCAGTGGGTCCGCAGCTGCTTCTCCGTGGCCGTGGCCCCCGGCTTGAGCACCACCAGCGCGACCGGGGCCTCGCCGAACTTCTCGTCGGGCGCGGCCACCACCGCCACCTCCAGCACCGCCGGGTGGGCAGCGATCGCGTTCTCGACGTCGACCGACGAGATGTTCTCGCCGCCCCGTATGATCACGTCCTTGCTGCGGTCCTTGATGACGACGTAGCCCTGCTCGTCGATGGTCGCCATGTCGCCGGTGTGGAACCAGCCGTCGCGGACCGCGGTGGCGGTGGCGTCCGGGTCGCGGTAGTAGCCGATCATCACGGTGTTGCTGCGCACGACGATCTCGCCGATCTGCTCGCCGTCGGGCCGGACGTCAGCGCCGGTTGAGTCCACGACGCGGACGGCCACCCCCGGAATCGGCCAGCCGGTCATCGCCTGGCGCTCGGCGGCGCGCTCGGGCGGCTCGGCCTCGGTCAACGCCTTGCGCGGCTGGGCGAGGGTGAGGATTGGCGTGGTCTCGGACAGCCCGTAGCCCACGATCGCCTGGACGCCGATCTCCGACTCCAGGGCGCGAACCAGCGCCGGCGAGGCTGGAGCCCCGCCGATGATCAGCTGGCGCAGGCTCGAAAGGTCGTGGCGCCGGCGCTCGCTGTGGTGCAGCACCGCGTTGAAGATCGCGGGCACGCCCAGCAGTCGGGTGACGCGGTGCTGCTCCACGTGCTGCATCAGCGCGACCGGGTCGAACTTGCGGAGCATCACGTGGCGCCCCCCGGTCATGGTCACGAAGTGCGGCACGCCCCAGCCGTTCACGTGGAACAGGGGGACCACGTGCAGCACCACGTCGTCCTCGTCGAAGCGCAGGGCGATCTCGGCGTTGAGCGCATGGAGGTACAGGTTGCGCTGGCTGAGCGCGACGCCCTTGGGCAGCCCCGTGGTGCCGCTCGTGTAGAACAGCTCGGCCAACGCGTTCTCGTCCGTCTGTGGGTGTCGCGGCTCGGTGGACGCCCCGCCCAGCAGTGCCTCGTACTCATGGGCTGCCTGCGAGCCGGACTCCCCCTCCATCACCACGAACACCGGCCGCGTCGAGAGCTGGGGGATCAACGCCTCCACGAGCGGCGCGAAGTCACGGTGGAAGAACACGGCCCTGGCTGCGGCGTGGTCGAGGATGTAGGCGATCTCGTGGGGGGTCAGCCGGATGTTGACGGGGTTGAGGACCATCCCCGCCTCGAGGACGCCGTAGTACGCCTCGAGCAGCTGGTGGGTGTTGTACGTGATGAAGGACACCCGGTCGCCGGGCTGCAGGCCAAGATCGTGGAGGGCGTTGGCGAGGCGGTGCGTCCGCTCGCCCCAGGCACGGTACGTCAGCTGCGTCTCGCCGTCGACGACGCCCACCTTCTCGCCGAAGTACGCAGCAGCGCGGTCACGGAAGTCGAGGACCGACAGAGGCACGAACACCGGATCACCTCGGGACCACTGGCAGGACGCTGTCGCCGTCCAGTGTCGCGCGTCCGGTGCCGCTCATGCACGGTCAGGGCACTGCGGCGTGACGATGCTGGCCCGGCAGGCGGTAGACGCGGCGCGCGTTCTCAGACCCGATCAGGCGGATCACCCGCTCGGCGTCGGCGCGCGACCAGTCGCCGCGCACCACCCAGTCGCCAACGATCCGTGACATCGCACGGCGCCACAGCCAGGATCCGAGCAGGTGCAGCTCGGGGGCACCCCAGGCGTCCGAGCTGAACAGCAGCTTGGTGAACGGCCCCAGCTCCATGGACTCCCGCACGATCTCCTCGGACGCGGCGCCTGTGTAGTGGATCGCCTCGCCGACGTCGAGGTAGACGTGTGGGAACATCTGGGCGAGGTAGCCGGCGTGGCGGTGGAACGGGTAGGTGTGGAGGAGCAGCACGGGGGCGCGCTCCTCGGTGGCCCGGATGAAGTCCGTGAGCAGCAGCGGGTCCGCGCGGTGGAGGTCCAGGTCCGGGTCGCCGAAGCCCGTGTGGACCTGCAGCGGCAGCCCCGTGTCCACAGCCGTCCAGATGCCGAAGCGCAGGAGCACGTCGTCGGCCAGCCGCGGGATCGCGCCCGCGTGCACGTCCGCCGCCCAGCGCGCGGCCGCTTCGGCGACCGCCTCATCGTCGGGCCGGGTCAGGTCGCGATCGAAGCCTCCGCGGTAGGCGAGGATGGTCTTGAAGCCGACCGCGGGGTCGTCGCCGGCCAGCTCGGCAGCAATGGCGACGCGGTACGCGTCGGGCCAGGCGACCGGGTCCGCCAGCCGGCCGACGAGCTGTTCCGCGACAGCCTCCAGCCGCACCACCCGCGACGCGGGGCAGCCCGCCATCTCGCCGGTCTCCTGGGGGCTCGTGACCCGCCCGCCCAGGAAACCCGTCTCGACGATCAGGCGCTCGAGGCCGGCCCGCGGCAGGAGAAGCCGGCCCATGGGGACCAGGCGCTCGTAGGCTCGACGCGCCACGAGATAGTCCGCACCCGCGATGTGCGCGGGCACTCGCATCTGGGGCGCGCACCAGCGCCGGACCGCATGCCACACCTGGGTGTCAAAGCCGGCGGCGTCGGCGGCCGAACGTCGATCCGACTCGATCAGCAGATCGCGCAGCGTCGCGTCATCGGTCCGCTCGCGGACGACGCCGTGGACGTGGTGGTCGATCAGGTCGATTGTCGCGAGCAGCTCGTTGACGGCCGGGTCCAGGCCGTCGCACACGCCGGCCTCGCGGATCGCCTGCGCGGCGAGCTCAGAGGGCATCGGCGTACCGCCGACACCGCTCCTCTGGCGACAGGTCGGCGAGAATCGCCGCCTCGGTGCGCCGGATGCCCAGGTGCGTCGCGACAAGGTCGGGGGCGAACCAGTCGAGAGCCCTCTGGTCGGCCTCGATCGCCGCGAGCGCGTCCGCCTGCGTCGCCGGCAGCTCGCCCACCCGGAACCGCTCGCGGCCCGCCGGATCGAGCGCCTCGAGCTCCATGTCCAGCACGGCAGGTGCCGGCAGGCCGCGTTCCAGCCCGTCGAGGCCCGCCCGGATCAGCACCGCCATCACGAGCCAGGGGTTCGCCGTGGCGTCCGCAGCCCGGAATTCGAGGTTCGCGCCCGCGACGCCGCTCGAACCGATGGAGACCACCGGGCAGACGCGCAGCATCGCCTCGCGGTTCTGCCGGCCGAGGAATGCGGCCGCGGACGACCACCGGTGCGGCCCCAGCCGCATCGAGGAGATCACCGACGGCGCCGTCCAGCCGATCACCGCTGGCGCGTGGCCGAGGATCCCGGCCGCGAACCTGCCCGCAGGCGTGGTCAGGTCTCCATCCTCGTCGAGCGTCACGGGCGCCCCGTCCGCGTCCCACAGCGAGAGGTGGACGTGCACGCCGCTGCCCACTGCGTCAGGGCGCAGCAGCGGCACGAACGTGGCGCGCAGGTTGTGGGCGGACGCCACGTCCCGAACGACCGCCCGCACGAGGATCGCCCGGTCGGCGGCGGCCAGCGGATCCGCGGGCGCCACCGTGATCTCGAACTGCCCCGCGCCGTACTCCGGCAGCCAGTTCTCGGGCTCCAGGCCGGCGACCGTGAGCGCCCTCACCAACTCGGACCCGAACGGCTCGGCAGCGCGCAAGGCATCCACCGAGAACGGCGGCGGGGTCGGCACGCCGTCGGGCGCGGGCCCGACGCCGCCGCCCGACCGCAGGACCGTGAACTCCTGCTCGAAGGCCACCCTGAGGTGGAGCCCGGTGGCATCGAGCGCCCGGACGGCGTCGGCGAGGGCGGTGCGCGGGTCGCACGCCCACGGCGTGCCGTCCGACTCGACGATCGAGGCGAGCACAAGGTCCGTGGCCGGACGGTCGCCGACCGCCGGCAGCATCGCGGCGGTGCCATCGGGGATCAGCCGGATGTCGCCCAGGCTCCCGAACGGATTCGGGTCCGCGATGTCGCCGAAGGTGGTCAGGGCAAGATCGGCCGGGACCCAGCCGACCCCCGTCTGCCGGCGCCAAGGCAGCTCGCGGGCCTTGATGGCCCGGCCGCGCGTGAGCGCGACCAGGTCGCAGGTGGCGATGAACGTCAAGCGGGATTCATCGGGCGTCACGGGACGAGGGCGATGACGCGGCAGGGCGAGCCCGAGCCGCCGAGCAGCTTGAGGGGAGCCACCACGACCCAGGCCCCGAGCGGCGGCACGCTCTTGAGGTTCTGGAGGTTCTCAACATGCCAGACACCGCGCGGGAACGTGATCTTGCGGTGCACCACGAAGTCCTCGGCGAAGCCGGGATCGATGCCCAGCGTGTCGGTGCCCAGGCCTGCCGCTCCGCGCTGCTCCACCAGGAAGCGGGCCGCGTCGGGCCCGAAGCCCGGGAACTTGAGCGGGCCCCCGGCGTTGCCGTACTTGACCGGGTCGCTGTTGACGTCCTCGAAGCCCGTGCGCAGGAACACGGCCGCACCGTCGGGGATCCGGCCGTGCCTCGCCTCGAACGCCTGCACCTGTTCGAGCGTCAGGATGGCGTCCTTGTCGTCGCCGACCTCGGTGCTGATGTCGATCATCGCGAGCGGGCGGACCAGCCTGTCCGGGCTGATCTCATCGACGGACGCCGTGCCCTCCACCATGTGGCACGGAGCGTCGAGGTGCGTGGAGGTGTGCTCGACGAAGCTTACGAGGCGGTTGTAGAAGCCATCGTGCGCCACGGTGAGCACGGTCTGGAGCGACGGCTGCGGCGAGCCGGGCCACATCACGGTGTCGGGGCCGATGGTCTGGGTGAGGTCGATCGCGCGGAGGTTCTCGAGCATGGCGTCTGTGGTGCCTCGCAGAGATGCCGCGGCCGGCGCGCCGGTGGGACGCGCCGGCCGGGTGGGTGACGACGATTCCTGGCGCCTGGACCTGGCGCCTCCCGTTAGCTCCTGACGGCGGCGAGGCCCTCGTCGGCCTCGAGTCGCTCGCCCACACGCCGAGCGACGCCCGGCATGACCAGGATCGCGATGCCGCCGGCGGCGAGCCAGACGACCGTCACGATCGGGTAGTAGAAGGCCGGCGTGCCCGCATCCGGCACCGGCCAGACGTTGCGGAACAGCGTGTAGATCAGGACCAGCACGCCCAGGATCGGGATGATGATCTCCCACATCGGCACCATCGGCCTGCCCGAGAAGAAGAGCAGCTTGATGGCGCCGACGGTCGCGAACAGGTAGGCCACGAGCAGGATCAGCGTGCCGATGACCCCGGAGCCGGCGAAGATGTCGAACGCGTGGGCACCGAGGACGAAGTACCAGACCAGCACGATGACCGCGGCAACCACGGTCACGACGGCCAGGGCGCCGTGGGGGGTTCCCCAGCGCTTGGACACGCTCGCGGCGAAGCCGAAGCCGGGCAGCTCGGTGTTGTCGCGGCTGAGGGCGAACAGCAGGCGTGACGCGCCCACAAGACAGGCCAGGCAGCAGCCGAAGGCGGAGACTGCGGCGCCGATCGTGATCAGGTCGCCGATCCACGCGCCGATGTACTGGCTGCCCAGGTCGCCCAGCAGCGAGCCCGAGCCGACGAACGCCTTCATGCCGGCGCTGTCGGCGCCGAAGCCCATGACCTCGATCGCGGTCACCACGATGAAGTAGACCCCGCCGAACACGGCCACGCCGAGGATGGCGCGCGGGATGTCCTTGTTCGGGTGCTTCGCCTCCTCGCCCAGCGTGGCGGCCGCCTCGAAGCCGGCGAACGAGAGGAACCCGAACACGGCGCCCAGGGCGACCGCCGAGATGTCCGTGCCAGCGGGGACCGAGAACACGCTCCAGTCCAGGCCCCGCCCGTTCGGCGCGGTGCCGGTGGCCAGCTGGAAGAAGATCACCACGGCGGTGACCAGAATCAGGGCGACCGTGACCCCCTCCACCGTGAGCAGGATGCGGGTGCCGTTGCGGGCAGGCACCAGCGCCAGGAACCAGGCGCCCGCCATGGCGACCAGCCCGAGCGCCAGCGGGATCAGCGGGTCGATGTCGCCTTGCGGAACCACGCCCATCGACTGGAGGAACGACGCCCCGAAGATGCCGGCCGCCATCGCGGTGACGCAGGCGTAGAAGGTGTACGTGCCCAGCAGCCCGAAGCCGGAGAAGACGCCGGCGCGCGGGCCGAGGGTCACGCCCACGAAGCCGTACACCGAGCCTGCGTGGTGGAACTGCTGGGTCAGGCGGACGAAGCCGTACGCGACCAGCAGGACGCCAACCGTCGCCATTGCGAACCCGAGCGGGACAGCCCGGCCAATCAAGCCGGCCGTGCCCTGGGGGTTGATGTTCGCGGCCATGCTCGGGGCCATCAGCGCCAGCGAGATGCCGATCGCCTCCCAGACGTTGAGCTCGCGCCGCAGCTTGGCGGGCTGATGCCCGGAGATCTCCATGCCCTGCCTACCCTCCTCGGCCGGCCGCGCAATCGTCTCGGTCCGGCCCCCTTCGAGCGGGCGCACGCGACTGCTCGCCCGTGGGCGGATGGTCCCAGTCGGGCCATATGGTGTCAATGGGCTATCTGCAGACCAAAGCCGTCCTGGTCCGACCACCGAGCTGGATCAGCCGGGCTGACCAGGCCCCGCCACGCCATTCGCGACGGCCGCCATGTCCCGGACGTGGGCCTCGAAGGAGGCGAGCGTCCCCTGGAGATGGTCCACCATCGCCACTGCGGCCGCCTCGCCGTCACCGGCCGCAACCGCCGCCTCGATGCGCGCGTGGTCGACGAGGTTCTCCGCCACGTCATCCGCCATCGGCAGCAGGTCGCGCCAGTGGAGCAGGTCGGCGCGCGCCACCAGCACCGCGCCGAGCAGCCGCCGGTTCCCGCAGGCCTGGACGAGCGCAAGGTGAAACTCGGAGTCAGCCCGCCGGAACTCCGTGGGATCGGGCGCGGCGCGGAGGGCGTCCACCGACGCGTGCAGCCGCGCTGCCAGCGTCCCGTCCGCCCGCGCGACCGCGAGCCGGGCGATCGCCGCCTCGACCACGGAGCGGAACTCCATGATGTCGGCGATGTCGGCGGCCGCTCCCGCCAAGATTGCCGCGGGCGCGGCCGGGTCCGACGTGGTCCGCGGGAGGGACACCGTCCCTGCTCGGCGGGAGCCGCCCGACCGGACCATGCCCGCATCGCGAAGCAGCCCGATCGCCTGGCGCACCGTGATGCGGCTGACGCCGAAGGCCTCGGCCAGCCAGCGCTCCGACGGGATGCGGTCGTCGATGAAGATGCGCAGGGTGAGCGCCCGCCGCAGCGCGAGCGCAATCCGCTCGTGCGCCGGCTCCGGCATTCCGCCCGCGAGCATGCCGAGGAGGCCAGCGAGGTCGGTCCCGGGCTCGGCCGCGCCGGACAAGACGTCCGCCTCGGGCATGTCGGGCCTAGAACACTCGAAGGAAGACTGCGCGGACCGCGTCGGGCGTCATCGTGTCGAGCACGTCCGCCTCGTTGGTCCTGACCGCCACCGTGCAGCGCGCCAGCAGGTCCCCCAGCCCGCCGTACAGCACAGGGTCGGCCTGCAGGTTCGCGAGTGCCTCGCGCAGGGAGGCGGGCAGCGGGCGGATCCCGCAGCGGGCCCGCTCATCGGGGGTCATGCGGGACGGGTTCTTGGTGGCGGGCTCGGGGGGCTCGAGGCCGCGCTCCATCCCGTCCAGGCCGGCCAGGATGAGCCCGCCGAGAGCAAGGTAGGGGTTGCACGAGGGGTCGCACGCCTTGAGCTCGACGTTGGTCGACTCCGCCTCCCGACCCCAGAACGACGAGGCCACGCGGACCGTGCACTCGCGATTGTCGAGGCCCCACGAGACGGTCGAGCCCGCCCAGGCGTCGGGCGCAAGGCGCTCGTAGCTGTTGTACGAGGGGCAGGTGAGGGACACCAGCGCGGGGAGGTGGTCGAGCACGCCGGCCACGAATGCCCGGCCAGCTGCCGACAGCAGGCGGTCCGGCCCCGCGTCAGCGTCGTACAGCAGGTTCGTCCTGCCATCGATGGACCACAAGCTGAAGTGGATGTGCGCGCCAGAGCCGATCCCTTCGGCCCACGGCTTGGGGGCGAAGCTCGCGATCAGCCCGTGGCCGTTCTCGGCGACGCCGCGGACCGTGTCGCGGAACTTGACCTGCCGGTCCGCGGCTGCGAGGGCGTCCCGGTACCGGACCGCGATCTCCTGCTGGCCCGGCCCGTACTCGTTGATCGCCTGCTCCACCTCGATCCCCTGGGCGGTCAGGGCGTCGGTGATGTCGAGCATCACCGCGGCGGCGCGGTCCATCCCTGCCGACGAGTACACCGGGCCGTTGCCGAACGGGACCACCCGCCCGTCGCGCTCCTGGGCGAGGTAGAACTCGTTTTCGAAGCTGGCCATGACGCGGACGCCGCGTGTCGCCGCGATGCCGACGACGCGCTTGAGGAATGAGCGCGGGCAGCAGCCCCAGTCCCTGCCGTCGTGGTCGACCTGGTCGCACACGAGGCTGGCAGTGGCGCGAACCCAGGGCAGCTGCGTGTACGTGTCCGGGTCGGGCACCACGCGCACCTCGCCCACGGGCGCCATGCCGTCGACATCGACGAGGTTCTCGAGCACGTTGACCGCGTTCTGGGCGCGCGTGAGGCCGACGCCCTCGCGCAGCTTGCCGGCGAGCTGGTCGACGTGGACGTTCTTGCCTCGGATGACGCCAGACGGGTCGACGTACAGGAAGCGGATCAGCCGCACGCCGTCTGCTGCGGCCCGAGCGACGACGTCCTCCGGGGTCAATAGACCGCCCTCCTCCCACCTGTCCGGCCGCTGCGCCGGGTTCGCGCCGTGGCCAGACTAACAGCGGTGGGCAACCGCGGCGATCCAGCCGACCGGTGGGGCTGCGCTGAGGCTCGGGCTCGGCCGGAAGGGCGACGCGGCGTGGTCAGCCCGCGCGGCGCCGAGCGGCGTGCACCGCGTCATGGACCTGCGCCGTGGAGCGGGCTCGGCCGCGGGTCGACGGCGAGGCGGCGTGCGGTCGGGCCTGGTCGTCCACGGCGTCGGACCCGGCGGCGTGGTCGTGCACCTCCGGCTCCCACGGCACGCTGTCGGGGAACAGCTCCGCGAACACCTCCACCAGCTCGGGGTCGAACTGGACGCCAGCCATTCGGCGGAGCTCGGCGATCGCGGCCGCGTGCGGGATCGCGGCCCGGTACGGGCGCCCGCCCACCATCGCCTCGTAGGCGTCGCAGATCGACACGATGCGGGCGCCGATCGGGATGTCGACGCCGGCGAGGCCGTGCGGATACCCCCGGCCGTCGAACCACTCATGGTGATGGAGCACGATCGTCGCCGCGTCGCGCAGCGCCCCCGCCTGCTCGAGGACCACCTGGCTGATCTTCGGGTGCTCGGTCACCACGCGCCACTCGGCGGCCGCAAGGTCGCTGGGCTTGGCGAGGATCTCCTCGGGGATGGCCAGCTTGCCGAGGTCGTGGAGCAGGCTCGCGGTGCGGATCCGGTCGAGCTCCCCCTGGGGGAGGTCGACCGCGCGCCCGATGGCGGCCGAGGCCTCCGCGATCAGCGTCGACGGCTTCCCGGCCCAGGCAGGTCGCCCGGCCAGCGTCGCAAGGAGCGCCTCCTGGGCCGCTGCCATGGCCGCCCGTCCCACGTCTAGAGCGGCCGACCGGGCCGCGGCGCGGATGGGCGAGCGGCGGACGGTGTCGAGGTCGCCGGTCTCGCGGAACACGAACACGTTGTCACGGCCCAGCGCCTTCGCGGAGTAGAGCGCCGCGTCCGCGTCCCGGACCAGCGTGTCTGCGCTCAGGACGTCGCCCGGCCCACCCGCCACGCCGGCGGACAGCGTCACCGTCACCTCGTGTCCGTCGAGCAGGCGGATCGGGGTGCTGGCCACGGCCCGCCGGAGCTTCTCGGCCAGTGACGCGGCGGCGTCGGCGTCCGTCTCCGGCAGCACCACCAGGAACTCCTCGCCGCCGAACCGGCCCACCGCGTCGACCGCCCTGATGTTCGTCGCGAGGCGGCGCGCGACCTCGCGCAGGACGACATCGCCCGCGGCGTGTCCGTGGGTGTCGTTAAGGCGCTTGAAGAGGTCCAGATCCACCAGGACCACCGACAGGGAGCGCCGGTAGCGGCCAGCCCGGGCGAGCTCCTCGTCCACCCGTGTCAGCACGTTCTGGCGGTTCGGGATGCCCGTCAGCGGGTCGATCGTGGCGAGCTGCCACGTCTCGGCCACGCGGCCGGCCAACTGCTGGAAGGCCCGGCGCAGACGGGGATCGTCGATCCGCCGCGCCTCGTCCGCGATCGCGGCGGAGTCCTCGCCCGCCGTGGCCAGGCGCTCGGCCAGTGATGCCACGCGGCGGTTCTGGCGACGCACGACGAGCGCCGAGAAGCCCGCGGTCCCGGCAAGGGCACCCACGACGGCAAGGGCGACCGCGATCGCTGACGCGGTGGGCGTGTCCAACACGGCTCAACCTCAATCCGGCGCCGCCGTTCTCCCCCGGCGCGCCTGGCGCAGAGCCTAGAGGGCGCCGGCCCGATCTCCATGGCGCGATGGTCCTGCCGGGCTTCGGGCGTGCACTGGCGGTCCCCGCGCGCACCACGCCGCCGTCCGCGACGTCATGGCCCGGAGGTACTAGCCGCGCAGGGATGGCGTCCAGCCCGCCGGTCGTGCCGTCAGGCGTCAGGCGTCAGGAGCCCTCGGCCTTGCCTCCGCGCATCACGAGGCCGCGGGCCAGCTCGCGGCCGCTCGGATCGGCGAGCAGCCATGCGTGTACGGCGGCGTCGACCTCGCCACCGTCCGCCGGCAGCGTCCAGACCCGGCCGGTGAGCGCGCTGCCCGGCGAGGCGGGCAGGACGTACTCCAGGCGGAAGCGCCGCGGGATGGCCCGGACGAGCCCGGCCGCCCCGGCGCCAGCCTCGAGCAGGGATTCCTCGAGGCAGTCGAGGTAGGCGGCGTTGTTCATGTGGCCCATCGGGTCCACGTCCTGCGGCCGCACGCGCAGCGCAGTCTCGTGGACCCCCGCGACGGGCGCCTGCGGCAGCGTGACCCGCCCCGGTTCGAACAGCTGGTCCGGCCGGCCGAACCTGGCGAGGAACTCGGGCGGGAGGCGCCCGGGCAGTCCGCGGGCCGTGTCGATGATCACCCAGTCGGTCTGGCCCGAGACCGCGAGCGTCCCGTCGCCCAGGCGGCCCTCGGTCCGCCGTCGGGCCCAGAAGCGCCGGAAGCCGATCACCTCGGTCCGCATGGAGATCACCTCGCCGAGCGGCAGCGGCGCGAGGATCGCCAGCTCTGCGGTGCGAACCACCCATCCGAGATTCCGCTCGGCGTACCAGGCGCGCGTGAAGCCCAGGAGCTCAGAGTGGATCCACGCAACGTCCTGCGTGTAGCGCAGCAAGGCCGAGGACCGCACCAGATCGTCGGTTCCGCACTCGTCGAACCTCGCCCGGTAGGGGACGGTGAGGCTCCGTGCGTCGCCGACCGCATCGCCGGGCAGGCCGCTCACGACGGCGTCCTCCCGGCCAGGCGGTCCAGCCCCTCGAGCGGGACCAGCCGCAGGCCCTCCAGCGCCACCGGCCCGCGCTCGCGGACCAGGCGCACCTCGCACGAGCGGCGCGCATCGAACACCACCAGGCCCACCAGCAGCTTCCCGCCCTCCTCGGCTGCCCCGCGGCGGGCGTCATCGAGCTGGTGCAGCACGTCCGCCTTGATGCCGCGGGCACCCCACTTGCAGTCCCAGGCCTCGGCGCCGCCGTCACGCTCCACCGTGACGTCGTAGGGGTGGATCTCCGCGGGGCGGCCGTCGAACAGGATGCGGCGCTCACGGTGGACCGGCCCGGTCCGCTGGGCCAGCAGCCGCTCGGCCAGCGCCTCGACGACGGCGCCCCGGAACTGGCTGCGCGCCTGCCCACCGCGGTCGGCCACCTCGAGGGAGGCCGCCAGGATGGCCTCCGAGCGCTCCCGGACCGAGTCGCCCGGCATCGCGGCGGCGGGGCCGAACAGCGCCGGGAACATCGTGCGCCAGTGGACGGGGTCGGCCGACTCGCCGTTCATGACCGCCCGGGCGAGCAGGCGCTGGGTCGTCGAGGCGTCAGCGAGGAGGTCTGCGGCGCGGCGCACCAGCGGGTCCGCCTGGATGTGCGCGTAGACCACCGCCCGCCCGTCGGGGCGAGCCTCCATGAAGCGCATCAGGCGGCCTCCCCCACGGCCGCCAGCGCCACCTGCGGCAGGGTGGACATCCAGTCGATGGCGCGGTGGGGGTCGGTGATCGCCGCCGCCTCGACCTCGAGCGCCGCGATCGCCCCCTCGGCGCCGTCCGGGGCCGGCGCCGCGCTCCGCGCCTCGGCCACCGCCCGCAGCCTGGCGCCCCAGACGGTCTCGAGATCGGCGAGGTACTGGAACTCGTCCGTCACCGGGGCGGCCGTGGCGGCGAGGAGGTCGAAGGCCGCGCGGGCGCGGCCTAGCACGTCGGCGACGGTCGATGGCATGGGTCGCAGCGTACGCTGCGCAGGCGCAGCGCGTCGGGCTGGCTCGCCTAGAAGCTCTCTGTGCTCGCCTCGAGCGTGAACCCGACGGCGGGACGGCTGACCGCGAGCCGCTGCAGCGCCTCGCGGTTGATCCGCGCCAGCTCCTTGCGGCCGCCTTCGTCCCAGCGGGTCGCGTACGTGTTGACCGCCCGCTTCCTGATCGCCAGCGCGTAGTCTCGCTCGCCCACCCGCTCGAGCCGCCAGACCGTGTCGAGCACGGCGCGGTAGAGCGACGGCAACTCCTCTGCGGGCGTCTGCTGGTCCATGCCGCCAGCCTGCGACCCGCGGCGGTTCCAACCCATAGCTGGGAGGTCCCGCGGCCCGCAGGCAAGGGTCCGGGGCGGTGTCAGCATGCACCGCGCGCCGACGCCCAGGCGAGCCTCAGTCGCCGCGGTGCTCGCCGCTCTCGACGCGGAACCCGGCCGCCATGCCGCGCGCGGGCTCCCGATGCTCGATCACGCGCTCGACGATCGAGGCCGGAGGACCCTCGCGGAGCCGCTCGAGCAGCTCGTCGAGCACCGCCCCAGGTCCCTCGGCGACCACGTGGACGCTGCCGTCGCGCTCATTGGCCACGTATCCGTGGAGGCCGAGATAGGTCGCCTCGCGCAGGACGAAGAAGCGGAACCCGACGCCCTGTACACGGCCCCGGACAGACGCGTCCAGGCGCTCGCGGGCCGCTGGGCCGCTCATGCGGCGCGCTGGCGGCGCGGCCAGTGGAGGAGCAGTACGTCGAGGAGCAGCTCCGGGGTGACGTTGCCCTTCACAAGCGCGTCGGCCTCCGCGATGCGGGCGAGGAAGGCAGACGCGGCGCCGGGCTGCATCTCGCGCATCGCCGCGTCGAGCTCCTCGAGCAGGACCGGGTCGTGCACCGACCCCCGTGCACCGCGCTCGGCCAGGGCCAAGTCCCGAGCCACGTCGCGCCAGACCTCGACGAGCTGTGCGGTTGCCCGCCGCCGGTCCCTCGCGCTCACCTTCGCGGGTGCATCCTGGGTCTCGCCGTCGTCCGCACCGTCTGCGTCCTCGGCGCTCCTCGCCGCCGGACGGCCCCTGGAGCCGCGCGCGACCGGCTCCGCCTCCGCGGGCCCTGCGGACTCGAGCAGCGCCGCCAGCTCGCCTGCCCGGCTCTGGAGCGACTTCGCGGCGGCCAGGCGCGCCGCCGGGCCGTCGGCCAGCAGGTCGAGCAGAGAGCGGGCGAGCTCGCCGCGGAGGGCCATCGCCTGCGGCGCGGCTGCATACGCCACGGCCAGGCCCGGGCGCCCCCCGGTGAGGCGGGCGAGGCGGGCCGCCGTCGGACCTTCGGCCAGGCCGCGGGCGCCGAGCAGGTCCTCGACATCCCGGGCGCCCACCGTCCCGAGCCGAAGGCGGGCGCACCGCGATCGGATGGTCGGCAGCAGGCGCTCCTCGTCATCGGTGCACAGGACGATCGTCGTGCCCGGCGGCGGCTCCTCGAGGGTCTTGAGCAGCGCCCCCTGGGCGTCCTCGCCCATGCGGTCGGCGTCGCGCACGATGGCCACGCGCTGGCCGCCCTCGACCGGCAGCAGGACGAGCGCGCTCACGAGGTGGCGGACCGTGCCAGGCTCAGGGCTGGCCTCGTCGCCGATCCTGATCTGGAGGCCCGCCCCGGACGGCTCGAGCAGGTGCAGGTCGCCGTGGTTGCCGTGTTCGACCATCCGGCACGTGCGGCAGGAGCGGCAGGGCCGATGGCCGCCGGTCGCACCGCTGCACAGCAGCCCGGCCGCGAGGTCGAGCGCCAGCGACGTCTTGCCCACCGACGCGGGCCCGCTGATGAGGATCGCGTGCGGGACGGCTGCGCCCAGCATCGCGTGGACGGCCGCCTCGGCGGCCGGGTGGCCGACGGTGAGGAAGCCGTCCACGTCTCGTGTGCCGGGTCGCGCGTACCGGATCAGGGCTCAGCGATCAAGGTCAGGCTCAGCCCTCGGCGGGCTCCGCCTTCCTGCGCGCCGTCCGGCGCTTGGGGGCCTCCGCGGGCGCCGCGTCGGCGGCGGGCGCGGCGGCGGTCGGCGCGGGCGCCTCGGCCGGGG
>JAKAMV010000084.1 GCA_021812735.1 Chloroflexota bacterium
CCAGCGGCCCGGCCCTGCTCGCCGAGCGCGGCGCCCGCGCGCTGCTCGTGGTGCCGCTGGTCGAGGACGGCGACCTGGTGGGCGCGCTGCTCGCCGCCACCCGCGCGGCGCCCGAGCCGCTCGCGCCCGACGAGGTGGCCCATCTGCACGCCATGGCGGCGCTGGCGGCCGGCATCGTGCGCCGCGCGGTGGCCGACGAGGAGGCCGCACAGCAGCGCGAGCGCGGACGCATCGAGACGGTGCTCGCGGACCCGGCCCTCCTCGTCCCGCACTTCCAGCCCATCGTGGATCTGGCCGCCCGACGGGTGGCCGGCTACGAGGCTCTGGCCCGCTTCCTCGCCCCACCCCTTCAGGCGCCCGATGTGTGGTTCGCGCAGGCGACCGAGGCCGGTCTGGGGGCCGAGTTGCAGGGCCTGGCGGTGGCGCGCGCCTGCGCGGTGGCGCAGGGCGCCGGGTTGCCCGCGGGGACCTTCCTCTCGCTCAACGTCAGCCCCCGTTACCTGGCCGCCCCGGTCGTGCGGGCGGCTCTCGGGCGCGGGCCGCTCGATCGGCTGGTGATCGAGGTGACCGAGGAGGAGGCGGTGGCCGACTACGCCGCCCTGCGCGAGGCGGTGGCGCCCTACCTCGCCCGCGGGGCGCGCCTGGCGGTGGACGATGCCGGGGCGGGCTACGCGTCGATGCGCCACGTGACCGAGCTGCGCCCCGACTTCGTGAAGCTCGACGCGCTCCTGGTGCGCGATCTCGGCGACGACACCGCGCGCCAGGCCCTGGTGGACGCGCTGGTCGGCTTCGCCGGCGCCATCGGCGCGGTCCCCATCGCGGAAGGGGCCGAGACCGCCGCCCACGTGGCGCTCCTCGCGCGCACCCGCGGGCCGCTCCTCGTCCAGGGCTACGCGCTCGCCCGGCCGGGCCCGGCCTGGCCCGCCGTGGATCTGGGGCTCCTGGGCGCCGTCCCGACGGCACGCCGATCGGGGGCCCTGAGCGTCCTCACCGGGCGGTCCGCCGGTCGATAGCCGGGCGGTCCGGGCCCGGCGCAGCCAACCAGCGGCTGAGCCTCCGGCGCGTGGCTCCTACACGACGGTTGAAAGGGCGTGGGCCAGCCAGTCCGGCACCACGATCCAGGTGATGGGAACCGGCGGTTCAAGTCCTCTCACCCAGACCATGACCCACCCCCGTTCGGGATGGTCAGTGACGAGCCAAGCTCAGGGCTGCTTCTTGCGGCCGCCTCGCGCGCCGGGAATGGGCTCCAGACCGACATAGGCCACGCCACCCTTGATGGCGTAGTGCAACTCGTGGGCGCGTTCGTTGCGGGCGATCACGCGCACGAGCGAGGCGCGCAGAGTCGCGAGCTTCTCGTCAGTCGGCTCGAATACGGCCACCTTGCCGGCGGTGAGCTTGGCGATCGCCTTCTCGTAGTCGTCCTCGCGCTTCCGGGCGGCCAGCTGGCGCGGGGAGAGCGGACGGTCCTTCGGTTTGGGCGCGACGAGATCGGTCACCGACACGTACTTGATGCGCGCCATGGGCTCTCCTCGTCAACGTATTCGACCGCCATATCGTAGTGTTTCGGCTCGGCCGTGGTCGGCATGCGGCGCGCTTCGCGGCCATCACGGCCCGGACTACGCGAACCGGTGGCCCTTCACTGTTCGGTGATGGTGCACGAGACTTCTCTTGGAGCTGAGGCATATCCGGTTGCGAATCGAGATTCGCCCTCTTCCCTGGATCTCGATGATCCGCGCTATTTGGTGATGATCGGGCAGGAGTGCGTGGCGATGTTTCGGCGGTGGTCGATGGTGACGGGTCGGGATCTGTCGCGCCCCCGCACGCCCTTGGGTACCCCCTTGATGCCCTTGGCCCGGGGGAAGAGGGTGACGACCAGCCCTCGCGGGTCGTCGTCTCCGGCGCCTGCGTCCGGGCAATGGCACGATCGACTCATGGCCCTCCGCGGCCACTTGCCCGACCCAGTGCTGGCCGACCTGGGGAACCTCGTGTCCCGGTCACGCGGTACGGTCGGCTGCCTGGTCGGCGTCCCGATCGGGCGTCAGCGGGAAACGCACCTCGACCTCCAGGCCGCCCTCGGGGAGCGCACGAGCGCCGACCTCGGCGCCGTGGGCGAGCGCGATCGAGCGCACGATCGACAGCCCGAGCCCCGACCCCTCGCTGTGGTCGGTCCGCGCCGTGCCCAGGCGCTGGAACGGCTCGAACAGCCGATCGACCTCGTCGGGCGGCACGGCGGGCCCGCTGTTGGCGACCGAGAGGACGGCGCGACCCCGGCGCGTCTCCGTACGCACGGAGACGTGGCCGCCCTCCACGTTGTGGTGGCGTACCCGGTCGGCACGTAGGTGGGGGAGACGGTTCCGTTGGTGGGATGGAACGCGCCCGCGATCTTCGCGTACATCGCGTTCGTGCTGTACACCCCGACGGTGAGGTCCTGACCGCCACTCATGCCAGACCCTGCCGAATAGGGGCCGGCGCCGAGGTAGTCCACCGCGCCCTGGATCACCTGATCGTTCGCGGCCGTGGACGAGGACCAGCTGTTGCCGGTCTCGACATCGAGCCACCACGTGGACGCCGATGCTCCCGCGCTCGTCGCCTGCTGGTAGGCCCACCGGGCGGCCTGCCAGCCGTAGTTGTACGAGAGGCAGAGCTTGTCGTTGCGCTTCCAGGTCTCGGGCCTCCGCGGCTTCGCAATCACCCCCAATTCGCGAGGATGACCACCGCGTCCGCGGCGTCGATACGGTAGGCGCCGCCGGCCGCGTCCCAGGTACTGAGGTCGTGTCCGGCGATCCGGCGCATCAAGCCTCTCCGCTACGAGTGCGGTCGATCAGGCCGCACCACTCGTCGACCGATCCTGTCGGGTGGTTGACGCCGCCGCCGACTTCCCGGGGCGCCCATCTCCCCGTCGGCGGCACGTCCCGCCCGGCCCCCACGCTTCGGTTGCGTCCCCGACGGAGTGCTCGCAACCCGCGCCGGGCGTCCGAACAGGTAGCCCTGGCCGAACTCGACGCCGAGCTGCAGCAGCGTCGCGGCCTCGCGCTCCGTCTCGATGCCCTCGGCGACCAGGCGGCAACCGGCGCTCCGGGCGAAGTGGCGCATCGCCACCACGAGTGCCTGTCGACCGAGGTGGGCGTTGACCCGGCGCACGAGGCCCATGTCGAGCTTCACGAAGTCGGGGCCGAGCTCGATGATGTGGCCGAAGTTCGCCACGCCCGCGCCGGCGTCGTCGACGGCCAGCCGGACGTCCTTGCCGAGCCTCCGCACCGCGTCGCGCACGGCCTCGTAGTCGCCAATCGCGTGATGCTCGGTGATCTCGACGACGATCGGCCGTCCGACCTCGGCCAGGATGCGGCCGACTCGGTCCGACTCGAGCAGCAGGCGGGGCGAGAGGTTGATGTCGAGCCACAGGCCGGCCGGCAGCCCGAGGCTCGCCTCCACGGCGGCCTCGAGGGTCGCGAGCTCCAGCTCGACGCCGCGGTCGACCGACCAGGCGTTGGCGTAGACGACGTCGGGCAGCTTGCCCGAGGCGAAGCGTGTCAGCGCCTCGTAGCCGACCGGCTCGCGCGTGCCGAGATCGACGATCGGCTGGAACACGGGGTGGAAGGCGCGGGTCGCGAGGATCCGGTCGAGCTCGCCACGGAGCTCGGCCCGGTGACGGTAGGCGTGGAGGCGCTCCGCGAGGAGGGAGCTGGTGGTCGCCGTCAGGGTGACGATGTCGGGCATCCTCTCGAGGAGCGCGCGGGCGAAGGCCGGGTCGGCGGTCCCGATCCCGACCACGCCACCGACGTGGCCGTCGTGGACGATCGGTCCATACGCCGCCGCCAGGATCCCCTCGCGACCGAGGAGGTTCCCGGCGTCCGACGGCCGATCCGGATCCCACGCCTCGGCCCAGGGCCCCCCTTGCGCGCGCTCGCGCAGGTGCCGGACGCGCGCCGCTTCGAGGCGGTCGCCTGTGCCGGGGAGCCACGGCGCCGAGGGCGGCAGCGCCCCGCGCGGCAGCGCCGCGCCGACAAGCTCCGCGTCGGCCTCACCCACGAACGCCTCGACCACTGCGCCGTCGATCCCCGGCAGGGTGACGAGCTCCTCGCAGATGCGCTGCGACGCCTCGTGGAGCGAGGCTCCGCCACCGATGCTCGTGAGGGTCTCGACGAGGACGGCGCGGACCCGAGCTTCGTGCGTCAGCTGATCCTCGGCGGCTCGGAGGGTCGTGACATCGCGGCACCACGTGACGTAGCTCGTCACCGATCCATCGGCGTCATGGATGGCCGAGATGCTCGTGAGGATCCGACGCCTGGCGCCATCCGGGCCGGGCACCTCCGTCTCGCCGAGCCAGCCCGCATCGGCGACCCCGTCGGCGAGCTGTGCGACCGCGGCGGACCCGATGACCCGGGCCGCGACCTCGGCGGCAGGGTGTCCCACGAGGTCCTCCCGCAGCTCACCGAGCAGCGATGTGAACGACCGATTGACATACACGATGGTGCCGTCGGCACTCGTGACGGCGACCGCGTCGGGCGTCTGGTCGATTCCGCCCAGCAGCCGCTCGAGGTCGGTGCGCGACCGCTCGCGCTCGGTCACGTCGCGCCAGATCGTGAGCAGTCGGTCGCCGAACCGCACGGCCTGAACGTCGAAGGACCCGGCGATCGTGCGCCGTCCCCACCTCGAGTCCGAGAGCGCCAGCGCGTCGAGGATCAGCGGCTCACCGGTGCGGGCGACCCGGCGAAACGCATCCAGGAGGCCCATCTCCGCGAGCATGGGGAAGGTCTGCAGGGACGGCTTCCCGATCACCTCGTCCGGCTGAAGACCGGACCAGTCGCAGGCCGCGCGATTGAGGAACTCGATCTCGAAGTCCGTGATCTCGCCCCGTTCGTCGCGCAGCGCCGTGGTGATCGCGAACGGATCGAGCATCGCGTCGAGCGAGCCTCGGAGGAGGACTTCGAAGTGCTCCGCCTGCTGGCGGGCCTTTCGCTCCTCCGACATGTCGCGGATGAACAGCGCGACGCCGTAAGTGGTGGGGCTGGCGAGCAGGTGCAGCCATTGTCCGGTCGGCGGGAAGTACGCCTCGGCCTCGACGACCTGGCCGGCTTCGACCTCGGGAATCGGGGGGTCGAACCGCGTGCCGATGACGGCGGGGTACAGATCGCGCAGCTGGTGGCCGCGCGCCTGCTCCAGCGTCACGTCGGCGAAGCCGAGAGCGGCCGGGTTCGCGTATGCGACCCGATGGTCGTCGTCGAACAGGGCGAACCCGAGGGGCGTGCGCTCGAACAGGGTGCGGGCCAGCTCGAGGAACGCGGCTCGGTCCGACGCGCCGGTGCGGCCCTGGTCCGGGATGGGGTTCGTCATCAGACGCGTGGCTCCCGGGCCATTTCAGAAGGGGACGGGACCGGCGCGCCCGACCGCCACGGCGACGGCGAGCACGAGCGACACGGCCGGCAGAATGAAGCCCGTGATCGCCTCGTGGCGGCGGGCCTGCACGGTCAGCACCACGACCATGAGCGCCGCCAGGCACGCCGCGGCCAGCGCGACCAGCCCCGGGGCGATCCCGGTCACGGCGGGGGCGATGAGCCCGACGGCCCCGAGGACCTCGAGCGACCCAAGCACCCGGATGCGCGGGCCGTCGACGTCGCGGGCCCAGGCGCGCCTCGCGCGCAACTGCGCGATCGGGCTGGCGAGCTTCTCCATGCCCGCGGCCAGCACGATCAGCGCGAGGATCGCCGCGGCGATCCAGAGCAGCGTGTTCATCTCTCACCCCTCGTGGCCCCCGACGGGGCCGCCTGGCCGATCGGCTCGGATCGGCCCTGTCGATGTTGTCGAGCGGCACCATCCGCGCGCACCGGACGACCCGGCATCCGCCGATTCGGTCGATTCGGGCTGGTCGGCCGAGCTCGGGGGTGCGACGATGGCCCCATGAGGGGCGTCCACGCGATGCCAGCCGGGAGATCGACGCTCGTCGCCCGGACGACGCTCTGCGAGCGGCTGTCCGGGGCGCCCGAGACGGTGGCCCTGATTGCGGCGCCGGCGGGCAGCGGCAAGACGCTGCTGCTCCGCGCGTGGATCGAGGAGGCCGGCCTGGCGCCACGGACGGCGTGGGTTTCGGTCGGGCGCGACGAGCGCGATCCGCAGCACTTCTGGCTGGAGGTTGCCGACGGGCTCCGGGCGGCGGTCGGACCGGCAGGTTCGATCGAGCGTCCCACCCCCACGCCGGAGTTCGATGGCGATGCATTCGTCGGGCGGCTCATCTCGAGCCTCGCCGGGCTGCAGGACCCGGTCGTCCTCGTCGTCGACGACCTCCACGAGCTGACGTCGCCGGAGGCGCTCGCGCAGCTCGAGACCCTCATCACCGAGCGGCCCCATCGGCTGCGGATCGTGCTCGCCACGCGCCACGACCCGCCGCTCGGCCTCCATCGTCTCCGCCTCGCCGGGCAGCTGACGGAACTGCGGGCGGCCGATCTCCGCTTCACACTCGACGAGGCGCGCCAGCTCCTGGCCGGCGCCGGGGTGGCCCTGTCCGACGAGGGCCTCGAGCGGCTGCACGCCCGGACGGAGGGCTGGGCCGCCGGTCTGCGGCTGGCGACGCTGTCGCTCGTCGGGCGCCCTGACCCGGAACGGCTCGTGGAGGCGTTCTCGGGCAGCGAGCGGACCGTCGCCGACTACCTGCTCGCCGAGGTCCTGGAGCGCCAGCCGGCGCCGGTCCGGACCCTGCTGCTCCGGACCTCGATCCTCGACCGCGTGAGCGGCCCACTGGCGGATCGCGTGCTCGGGACCGCAGGGTCAGAGCGGCTCCTCCTCGAGCTGGAGGCGACGAACGCGTTCGTGACGTCGCTGGACGCGGACCGGACGTGGTTCCGCTACCACCAGCTGTTCGCCGACCTCCTCCGGCTCGAGCTCCGTCGCACCAGCCCGGAGCTCGTGCCGGAGCTCAATCGCACCGCGTCGGCCTGGTACGCCGAGCACGGCCTGGTGGTCGAGGCGATCCGCCACAGCCAGGCTGCCGAGGACTGGGAGACGGCGACCCGGCTCGTGACCGAACACGCCTTCGGTCTGACCCTCGACGGGCAGGGATCGACCGTGCAGACCCTCCTCGACCGCTTCCCCACCGAAGCTCTGGGCAACCCGGAGCTCGCGGTCCTGGTGGCGTACCGCGAGCTCACCCAGCGGTCGCTGGAGACGGCGGCCGCGACGATCGGCGTGGCCGAGCGGAACGCCGGGCAGGTCTCCGGCGAGCGCCGGTACCGCCTCGACATCGGCCTTGCAATCACCCGCCTCGTCCTCGCCCGCGCCCGGGGCGACCTCGAGGCGGTGCTTCGCGAGGTCGCCCCGCTCCTGGGGCCGCTCGAGGCGGGCTCCCTGGACGACGTCGCGCGCGCGAGCGACGCGCGGGCGGTGGCGTTGCTGAACCTCGGGATCGTCGAGCTGTGGTCGTTCCGGCTCGACGATGCGCGGCGCCACCTCGAGCGGGCTCTCGCGCTCGCCCGCGAGAACCGCCGCCCCTACGTCGAGGTCGGGGCGCTCGCCCACCTCGCGATCATCGCGGCGGCCAGCTCGCTCACGGACGCCCGCCGCCTCGTCCTCGAGGCGATGGCCGTGGCCGACGCGAACGGTTGGACCGCCGACCCGATCGCGGCCGCCGCCCTCGGGATCGAGAGCTCCATCGAGGCCGCGCACGGCCGGTTCGGCGACGCTCGACGATCGGTCGACCGAGCCCTCGCGGCGCTGCTTCCGGAGATCGATCCGGCGACGGCGCTGCTCGTCCACTTCGCCTCCGGCGAGGTTCTGGTCGGCGAGAGCCGCCTGCGGGACGCGATCGACGAGCTGCGTGTCGCAGGGCACTTTCAATCGCTCCTCGCGACGCCGCATGTGCTGACGGGAGCGACAGGCGAGTCCATCGCGCTCCTCCAGCTCCGGCTCGGCGACGTGCCGGGTGCGCGGGCCACGCTCGCCACCCTCACCTCCGACGAGCGGTCCTACGGGGAGGCGCGCGTGGCCGCCGGGGCGCTGGCGCTGGCGGAGGGCCAGCCGCAGGCGGCCATCGACGCCGTCGCCGATGTCATCCGGGATCAGGCCCCCGTGGTGCGCGTCGGGACCGTCGTCCAGGCCCGCGTGCTCGACGCCCAGGCCCGGGACCGACTCGGCGATCGGGCCGGGGCGGTGGCCGGGCTCGAGCGGGCCCTCGATCTCGCCGAGCCCGACGGCCTGGTGTTCCCGTTCCTCATGACGCCCGCCCCGGCGCTCCTCGAGCGGCATCCCCGGCACGAGACCGCGCACGCGGCCCTCCTGACCGAGATCCTGGATGTGCTGCGCGGTGCGGCACCGAGGCTCCGCGCCGACCGTCCGTCGGCCCCGCTCGAGGCGCTGAGCGAGACCGAGCTGCGGGTGCTGCGCTACCTGCCGAGCAACCTGTCCGCGGGCGAGATCGCCAGCGAGCTGTACGTCTCGACGAGCACGGTGAAGACGCACATGCGCCACATCTACGACAAGCTCGACGCACACCGGCGGACCGAGGCGGTCGACCGTGCCCGCGACCTCGGGCTGCTGGGACCTTCCGGCGCGCGCCGGGCCTGAGCCCGCCGGGTCCAGCGCGCCGCTCGCCGTCTCCCTCGGGCGATCATCCGATCCGGTCGACGCGGCCTCACCCATCCACCGCCCAGGCTGCGGCGCATGAACGAGTCGACGAGCGAGCGATCCCGGACCGATCGCTACGAGATCCGCATCCGGGGCCTCCTGAGCGATCGGCTGCTGGATGCCTTTCCCGAGCTGGACGGCCGCGCGGACCGCGGCGAGACCCTGTTGGCGGGCCGGCTCCCGGATCAGGCGGCGCTCCACGGCGTGCTGGCCCGGATCGAGGCACTCGGGCTTGAGCTCGTCGAGGTTCGTCGGCGCTGACCCGCCGGGCGGGGAATCCACCGGATCGGGTGAGGCCGACTCACCCCGCTGGTCGGGACACTGACGTCAGAAGGCGCGCGAATGGCGCGACATGCAGTGGGGAGAAACTTCGATGCTCAGCCTGATCTCTCGCGATTGGTGGGTGTTCGCGGTCCGGGGTGTCGCCGCCGTCCTGTTCGGGACGATGGCGCTCGCCTGGCCGAACGTGACCCTTGCGGTCCTCGTCATCCTGTTCGGCGCCTACGCGCTCGTCGACGGGATCGCCCTGCTGGTCAGCCTCGCCCGCGGCGATGTCCTCGCGCGCCGGCATGCCTGGGCCTTCGGGATCATGGGCATCCTCGGGATCGCCGCCGCGATCGTGACCTTCTTCTGGCCCGGCCTGACGGCGCTGTCGCTGCTCTACGTGGTCGCCGCGTGGGCGGTCGCGATGGGCGTCTTCCAGGTCGTCGCCGCGGTCGCGCTCCGGCGCGAGATCGAGGGCGAGCTCTGGATGGGCGTCGGCGGCATCCTGTCGGTCGTCTTCGGGATCCTGCTGATCGCCTCGCCGGGCGCAGGGCTGCTCGCGCTGGTCTGGATCGTGGGGTTCTGGGCGATCGTGTTCGGGGTCACGAGCCTCGGCCTGGCATACCGGCTGCACAGCCTGCACCAGGTCCGCCGGCAGGCGACGGCAAGCTGATCGCGCCCGAGCGCGATCGTCTCGGGGAGCGGCTGGGCACTCGGCCGCTCCCCGGTTCGTCTGCGCGGAAGGACCCGCACCTCCCGGGGCGCGCCCGACGGGGTGATTCAGGGAACGAGCGCCGCCTGCACGAAGCCGGCGGCGACGCCGTGCCCCGCGGAGTTCGAGGTGGCCCACTGGGCCGCCCCGCGACCGATGCGGCGTGACGCACGCGGCGTGTAGTGTCGCGACATCGAGGCCCGCCGGTGACCGGGGTGGCCTGACGGTCCCACCGGCGGCGACTCGTCACCGCCGCGCGCCGGAACCGCAAGCACCATCGCTGCGTCCGTCAGGCAGGATGAGGAATCTGCGCTGCGCAGTTCTCCTACTCGCGGCCACAGCTCTCGCAGTCGCGTGCTCGGCTGTTCCCGGCGTGTCGGTCCCCTCGGGCTCGCGCCGTGCGACCGCCGAGGCCGCAGCGGCGGCCTCGGGTCTCGCACCCAGTCCGCCGGCTCTGGCGAGGTTCGACGAGGGTGGACTCGTCTTCTGGTACCCCGCGAGCTGGCGGGAGTTCCACTACCAGGTGCCCTCCACCATGTCGACCCTGATCGCGTACCTCGCCACCGTCGACGTGCCCGAACCGTGCACCAGGAGCGCGAACGAGATCGCCTGCTCCGAGCGGTATCACCTCGTGCCGGGCTCCCTCGTGGTGACGGTGCAGGAGAACGGCTGGCCGGACTTCGACATGCTCGACCACCGGCCGGCCGACGCGACGGCACTGACCGTGGGCGGCCTGCCTGCGTACGTCGAGACGACGACCAGCGACGCGAGCCACGTGGGAGCCGAGCGCACGGTCACCTGGACGCTGTCCCGGCCCGGCAGCGTGGACAACTACTACACGATCCAGGTGCAGCTGGCGGGGCCGGACGTCGCGGTCGTGCGCGCCCAGCTCGACGCCCTGATCGCCTCGGTCCGCTACGATCCGCCGGTCGTGCCGCTGCCCTCCGGAGCCGCCGCCCAGGCCGCCGCGGTGGCGCTGGCTCTGGGCACGCTGTCGAAGGACTCCGCCACATGGCGCTGTTTCCCGACCCAGGCGGGCAGCCGGCAGATGATCGTCGACGCGCTCACCAACGGGCCGCCCTCGCCGCCCCGCAGCTCGCCACCTGCACGACCGCGATCGCGCGCACCCCGCTGCAACTCTGGCGCCTCACGCTCACCCTCCGACTCGACCATGCCGATCCGAACGCCGGTGGCGGTGAGTCCGCGGTGGTGTGGGTGAACCCCGACGGCACGCCCGGTCAGGTCAGCGCCGGGCCGCTCGTGCCGTAGCGGCGAGGCGCGCAGGCGACCCCGTGCCGCGGCGCGCTCGCCCCGCCCTCCGTAGATGACCTAGGACGGGAGTTCCGGCGCGTGATGGGCTCCGACACCAACCCCGGCGCCATCGACTGCTGCGCGCGGGGAGCGGCGCAGGAGTCCCTTCACGGCTCCACTCATGCCCAGGGTCGCGGCCTCCCGAACGATCGACCCCGCGATTATCGGCCCGTGATTGTCATGCGCTCCGGCGTTAGTTCGCAGGGCTCGGGCGACTCGGAGTGCCCCGACCGATGCAGAAGAACGTGCGCATCGTCGGATCGGCGCGTGTGGCGTGCAAGGCCAGCTCGGGCGCAGGAGACAACGGCCGACCGTACTCGACGGCCAGGCGCCCGAGCTCCGCGAGCTCGACGTCTCGCCAACCGGCGGACTGGAACAGTGCGCCGGGGTCGTCGGTGCAGAACGGCGCGGGGGCGCCGCGAGCCTCGAGCGCCGCCAGGTGGCGGACCATCCCCGGAAGCCTGAGCAGGCCGGTCCCGCTGACGTCCGCGGCGATGGCGCTGCCCGCCCCCGAGAGCATCAGCGTGGTCCGGAGCAGGCGCGCGACCGTGGGCGGGGCCAGGTAGAAGAACAGCCCCTCGGCGATCCACAGGGTCCTCACGCCTCGCCGGAACCCGGCGGCGAGCAGCGCGGGCTCCCAGTCGCCCGCAAGGTCCGCGGCCACCGGGTGCCGCCGGCAGCGCGGACTGGCTCCTGCTGCCGCGAGGGCGGTCTCCTTGTCCGTGAGCAGATCCCCGTCGTCGATCTCGAACCAGTCGAGACGGGGAGGCAGGTGCATCCGGAACGCGCGCGTGTCGAGGCCGGCGCCGAGCAGGACCACTTGGTCCATCGTGGCCGACTGGCCGCCGATCAGGTCCTCGAAGAACCGCGTCCTGATCGGGATGAAGTCGTTCCGGCCGCCCGACGCCCGCTCCGACGCCTCCATGGCGAGACGCCCCGGATCGCCCGCAAGCGCACCCGCCCAGGGGTCGTCGAACAGGCGGTCAGGCCCCGCCGACTCCCGCTCCCGAACGGCCGCGATCCAGCGCGCCGTGTAGGCGGACGCCAAGAGCCCAACGCCAGCTGCCATGGGCCAAGGATACGTGGCGCTTCCGGCGGCCCGAGGTTCGCCGTGGCCGAGGCGACGTCGGCTACGCCTGGCGCCTCGCCACGCCGGCCCGGACGATCGCCTCGACCGCTTCTGCGTCGAACGCGTCGCCCTCGTACCAGTCGACGCCGCGTCGCGTGCTGCTGTCGAGGTACGCGTTGAAGAGGTGGTGCGGGTCGGGCAGCTGCGCGCCGTCGCGCATCGTCAGGCGCACCCGCTCCTTGAGGACGTTCACGTGGCACACGATGCCCCCGTGCTCGAAGCAGGGCGTCCCCGGCAGCTTCGCCGAGGCCCACTTCCAGGTCTCGACGATGTCCGGGTCGGCCGCGTGGATCGCCGCACGGAGTCGAGCCACCATCTCGCCCTTCCAGCCCGGCGTCGACGCGATCAGCTCGTCCAGCCGCGGGTTTCGATTCGTCGCCATCACTCGGGACTATCTCACAGCAGCGCGACCGGAGCCGTCACGCGCCGCGGTCGGTGACCGGCGAAGTGGCGGGCGACCGCGGCGAACGCCTCCTTGGGCTCTCACGCCATCTCCGGGTAGGTCGTCCCGTGGCGCCCGCCGGGCAGGGACTTCACGAGCGACATGGCGTCCATGTCGAGCGTGACCAATGGCTCTGGCACCCATCGCCGCGCCGCTGAGAGGCTGGGCGACGGCCGAGAGCGGCCCGGATGCACCGCTCCTTGGCCCTGCATGGTCAGGTCGTCGGGTCAACGGTGCGCACATCCCCAGGCTGGCGCAGGTTCCCGGTTATGGCGGTGGCCGCCTGTCTCGCGTCCATGGCGGGCGTCTTCCTTCCCTCGCCAGCGGTCGGCTCGTCGGCGCGTGCCGCCGACGCTGCGGCGTCCGTGATCGCGACGTACCAGCAGCGCATCCCGCAGCTCATGGCGGAGCAGCACATCCCGGGCCTCGCCGTCGCGCTCGTGGATGGCAACCGGGTGCTGTGGACGCAGGGGTTCGGCCATGTGGACGGCAGTGGGTCGGCCCCGGTGACGCCCGCCACGATCTTCAACGTCCAGTCGATGTCGAAGCTGTTCACCGCCACGGCGCAGCTCGCGGTCTGGCACCTGATCGGCTGGGGCCTGACCTAGCTCGTCGACGGCAGTCGGGGCGCGTTCACGGGCGCCCGAGGGAGGGAAAGGAATGACGGACTCGCTTGTCCGGACCGGCCCGGGCCGGCTGCGCGGCTGCGCCAGCGGAGGCGTGCACCGCTTCCTGGGCGTCCCCTACGCGGCGCCGCCGTTCGGCCCGAACCGGCTGCAGCCGCCGCGGCCGGTCGAGCCCTGGAGCGGCGTCCGCGACGCACTTTCCTTCGGTGCGGAGCCGCCGCAGCTGCGCCTGCCGGCCGATCATCCCGCGGCGGCGATGGTGTGGGACCCGGCGACACCGGGCGAGGACTGCCTCAACCTCAACGTCTGGACGCCCGATCCGGGCGCATCGGGCCTGCCGGTCATGGTCTGGATCCCGGGCGGGATGTTCGAGGTCGGAACCGGCGCGACCTACGACGGCAGCCGCTTCGCCCGCGATGGCATCGTCTGCGTGACGATCAACTACCGGGTCGGTCCCGAGGGCTTCCTGTACCTCGCCGACGGAGACGCGAACCTAGGCCTGCGCGACCAGATCGCCGCGCTCGGCTGGGTGCGCGCGACCATCGCCTCCTTCGGCGGTGATCCCGACAACGTCACCATCTTCGGCGAATCCGCGGGCGCCATGAGCGTCGGCATGTTGCTGGCCACGCCGCGGGCCGAGGGGCTCTTCCGGCGCGCCATCGCCCAGAGCGGGGCGGCCCATCGTGTGCTCCCGGCCCCAGCGGCGGCGCGGATCGGCCAGTGCCTGGCGGACCAGTTGGGCATCCCGCCCACCCGCGAGGCGATGGCCGCGGTCCCGCCCGATCGCCTCGTCGCCGCGTCGGCGGCGCTGAAGGCCGAGATGCTCGAGCGTCCCGACCCTGCGCGCTGGGGCATCGAGGTCGTGGCGAGCGCGCTGCCCTGGCAGCCGGTCATCGACGGGGACGTGCTGCCGGGCCGTCCGATCGAGCGGATCGTCGCCGGCGCCGGTGCGGGCGTGGACCTCATGGCCGGCACCAACACCGACGACTGGCGCCTCTTCGTGGTCGCCAACGGCTCGATGGAGCGGGTCACCGACGAGGTGCTGACGGGTCCGGTGGCCGAGCATGGGTTCGAGTCCGCGGCCGCCTACGGCGTGTCCGGCGCGACGCTGGCCGGTTACCGGGCCGCGCACCGGGACGCCAGCCCGGGCGAGCTGCTCGCCGCCATCGAGACCGATTGGTGGTGCCGGATCCCGGCGCTGCGGCTGGCGGACGCCCATGCGCCCTCCGGGTCCGCCACGTACATGTACGAGTTCGGCTGGCCGTCGCCCGCGTTCGGGGGACGGTTCGGCGCCTGCCACGCGCTCGAGATCCCGTTCGTGTTCGACACCCTCGACCTGGGCCCCGCGCAGATGCAGGGATCGCTGCTCGGCAGCGAGCCGCCGCAGGCGCTCGCCGATCTCATCCACGCCGCGTGGGTCGGGTTCGCGCGGCACGGCGATCCCGGCTGGCCCCGCTACGAGCTCGACCGACGGGCCACCATGCGCTTCGACGCGGTCTCTCGGGTCGTCGACGATCCGCGCTCCCTCGAACGGGCCCTCTGGGAGGGCGTCATGTGAGGCCGGCCGGGCGCACCCCGGCCCGCGTGCCGCGCCTCACCGCCTACGACCAGCACTGCCTGCGGGTCGAGACGCCGGCGAGGCCGCTCCACCTCGGCATCCTCGCGCTGCTCGAGGACGGGGCGCTGGTCGATCAGCTCGGGCGGCTGCGCCTGGCGGACCTCCGCCGCGAGATCGACCGCCGAACGACGGGCATCCCGGAGCTGCGCCGCGTGGTCTTCCGCGCGGGTCGGCTCGCCGGCGGACCGCTGTGGGTGGACGATCCCACGTTCCGCATCGACGACCACGTCGCCGAGGTGGCGGTGTCCGGACCGGGCGACGAGGCGGCGTTGCTCGCGCTCACCGAGCAGCTCCTGGCGCGACCGCTGGATCGCTCCCGGCCCTTCTGGCGGATGTGGTTCGTGACCGGCCTGGAAGGTGGGCGGCTGGCCGTGCTCGTCGCCGTCCATCACGCGCTCGCGGACGGCGTGACCGCGATGCGCCTCGTGCGCTCGCTGCTCGAGCCGGGGCTGCCGCCCGTGGCTCTCCCTCCCTGGGAACCTCCGGTAGCCGCCGCCCCACCGGCGTGGGGCGAGCTCGTGCGTGACAACACCCAGGCCACGCTGGCGGCGGCGCTGCGACTCGCCCGACCCGGAACGTGGCGGCGCGTGCTCGACGTCATCCGGTACATGCGGCAGGCCTCGGCGCTGTCGCGGCGCATGCCCGCCAGCTCCCTCAACGCACCGGTGGGGCCGAGACGCCGGCTTGCGACGGTGCGGCTCGACCTGGCCGCCGCCAGGCGCGTCGCCCGCACGCACGGCTGTGGCGTCAACGACGTCGTCCTGAGCCTCGTCGCGGGCGGCGTGCGCGCCCTCCTCGACGCGCGCGGGGAACCTGTCGCGCGGCTGCGGCCGCGCGTCGGCATTGCCGTGGCCCTCTTCAGCCCCGGGCACGGGCGCGAGGCCGGCAACGACATCGGCACCCTGCACGTCCCGCTGCCGCTCGCCGAACCCGACCCCGGGGCCCGGATGCCGCTGATCGCGGCCGAGCGAGCCCGGGCGAAACTGAGCCCCATGGTCGCCGGCGAGCCGCTCGTCCGGGCCTGGCTCGGGCGGTTCGGCGTGGTTCGGCGCTCGATGGAGCAGCAGCGGCTCGTCAACCTCAGCGAAACGTACCTGCCGGGGCCGCCGACTCCGATCGAGGTCCTCGGCGCCCGCCTGATCGACCTGCTGCCGGTCGCGCCGCTGGCCGGGAACCTGGGCCTCTCGTTCGTGGCGCTCTCCTATGCGGGCCGCCTCGTGGTCACCGTGCGGGCCGACGCGGATCAGTTCCCCGACCTCGACGTGCTGTCGGCCGCCATGGAGCGCGACTGGGACGCCCTGGCCGGCTCGGTGTCGGCGACGGTACCCCACCCGACCCACAGCCCGAGGACACGCGGGCACACGACCGTGAGGCGGCCATCGTGGCGTCCACCCTGCGGCTGGGATGAGCGACAGCCGTGGACATTCCGCAGGTGCTCGCCATCTGGCCTGACGCCGCGGCGCTCGTGATCGCCTGGGCTCCTGGTGTTCCCTTGGGCGCGGACCCAGGCACACTCGTCGAGCCCCTCGGCCCATCACCCGCTGTGGCTCCCAGACACTCGCTCCCTGGCGGGACCGCGGCCAAGTTACGCCTACTTCACGGTGTGGGCGCACATGGCGTCGCCAGTGTCAACCGACTATATGCTTATCGGCTCCTGCTTATCCGGTTGACTCCGAGCTGATCGGGAGGTAGCCTCGGCGCGTGCCGCGCCCGCCCTACCCCCGCAACGTCGCCGACTTCAACCGGATGTTTCCCGATGAGGAGGGGTGCGTCGCCTACCTCGCTGCGTGCCGCTGGCCCGACGGTTTCCGCTGCCCCGAGTGCGGCCACGACGCCGCATTCGATCTCCCGCGTCGTGGGCTCTGGCAGTGCAAGTCCTGCGGCCGCCAGACATCGGTGACGGCAGGCACGGTCATGCACCGGACACGGACCCCGTTGCTCACCTGGTTCTGGGCCGCGTTCTGGATGACCGCGCACAAGCCCGGCCTGTCGGCGCTCCAGCTCCAGCACATGCTCGGGCTCGCACGCTACGAGACGGCCTGGCTGATCCTCCACAAGCTGCGGCGCGCGATGGTCAACGCCAACCGCGAGCCGCTCAAGGGCACGGTCGAGATCGACGAGACGTTCATCGGCGGCGAGCAGCTCGGGCTGCGCGGCGGGCGGCAGCTCGCTGGGCGCAAGGCGCTCCTCATTGCAATCGCCGTTGAGGTCCGGGCCAACGGATCGGGCCGCGTGCGCGCCGAGGTGGTGCCGGACGCCACAGCGCCCACGTTGTCCCGGTTCATCGTCCGCAACATCGCCAGGGGCTCGACGGTGCTCTCGGACGGGCACCGCGGCTACCAAGGCAAGGACGGCGTCGCCGCACAGGGCTACACGCACCTGCCGCGGACACAGGAGAGCTTCCGGATGGCCGGCACCGAGGACGTCGTGCCCCACGCGCACCGTGCGATCTCGCAGCTCAAGGCGTGGCTGCTCGGCACGCACCGGGGAGTGGGTGCGGACCAGCTCCCGGTCTACCTCGACGAGTTCGTGTTCCGCTGGAACCGCCGACACGCGCCGATGGCAGGCTTCCAGACGCTGCTCGGGCTCGGCACCCACCGCGAGCCGACGACCTATGCACAGATCCTCGGCAAGCCGGAGGGCGAGCCACCGCGTCGCCGCGGGCGGAAGACGGGGCTCGACGCGGTCAGGGCTCCCGCGTCTTCGGCGTAGGCTTCCGCTGCGACTTCGCCGGCTTGGCGGCGGGCGCTGGTTTGGCCGCCGACTTCGCGACCTTCGGGCGTCCGATCGTCGTGACCGCGTGCCGCTTCGCGGTTGCGAATGCCGCAATCACGTCGGGGATCAGCGGGATGATCTGGTCGACGACGAGCCGCGGGGGCCGCACGAGAATGACCGCGAGGTCGAACTTCTTGAGGTTCTGCTGGTGGCCGAGGTTCGTGTCGCCGGTCACGAGGATGTCCGCAGACCCCGAGATGGCGGCCAGCAGGACGCCGTTGTGCTTCCCTTTGAGGCCGAGGTCCTCGACGTGATTGACGGTGTGGCCGCCGACGCGGAAACGCGGCGTCAACGACGCCGGGATGTCCTCGTCGATGACGACGCGCACGTCAGGCGGACTTCTCAAGGAGCGACTCGACTTCCTCGATCGCGGCGATAGCCTGCTCGCGAGACACAGACGGATACTGCTTCACGAAGTCCTCGACACGCTGCCCATCGGCGAGATAGTCGAACAGGATCTTGACGGCGATGCGGGTGCCGGTGAACACGGGCGCGCCGCTGTGCAGGCCAGGATCGCGTGTGATCGGGTGCTTGATCGCTGTCGCCATGTCCGAACCTCCACGACAAGCCTACGCTGATCAGTGGCTCGGAGTCAACCGGATAAGCAGATATCGGCTTGTCACAACAGACCACCACATCCTGTGGTCTGGCGGAGCCTCACACGGTGCCCTGACAGGCGGGGAGTGACGAGCCTGGGATG
Organism: Chloroflexota bacterium; assembly: GCA_021812735.1. The sequence goes on from JAKAMV010000084.1 coordinate 18,191, forward strand.
TCGCCCACAGTCACTGAGGAGGAACCACCCGCGCTGAGGACGACGCTCACGGTCCCCGCGTAGCCGCGCGGCGTCTTGATCGTGATCGCTCCCGGGAACTGGGCAACGCCGGGCGGGGACGTGGCCCCCTCGACCAACATCGCGGTGGCGGGTATGCGCGACGAGGAACAGGCCGCGACTTCGTGGGACAGGGCAAAGACCGGAGCCTGCATCCGGTTGTAGATCACGACGGAGAACTGCGTGTCGGCCGAGGTCGGGGGCTGTCGGATGACAGAGCACCCGGCGACCAGGGTCGCCGCCCCGAGCAGCAGACAGACATCACGCATCGCGGCCCTCGACGTGATCATCACGGTCGCGATCCTCGCCGCGCCGTGGCGTTGCGTCAAGGTCAGCCTGCTCGATCGTGCCGCCGAAGGCCGCCTTCCGCCGTCGGCGTGTCGTGACATTGGAGAGCGGCGGGTTGCGATGGCCGAGGCCCGTCTGGCCGGTCGAGCGGCCACGACGCTTGGCCGTCGCCGAGGACGGGCTGATCACGCTGGCGGTCGCCGGCGGGACCTCGGTCGTGAGGCCGAGCAGAGACGCGAAGCCGGCAGCGCGGTTATGCCGCCGGTTGCACCGGAACACGAACTCGTCGAGGTAGGCGTCGAGGTGGTCGGCCCCGACGCCGTGGTGGATGCCCATCAGCCACGTCTTGAGGTTCGAGACCACGCGATCCACGCCCAGAGCGGCGCTCGTGTGCGTGCCCGTCTGCCGCTTCATCGCCCGCTGCGACAGCGTCCTGTGGGTGTAGGGCGGTCATCGGGCGGCAGGACCTGCACGTCAGTCGTCGGCGTGCAGGGCCCGCCACACCGCGCTC
>JAKAMV010000085.1 GCA_021812735.1 Chloroflexota bacterium
CCGATCTCGGTGGGCGTGCTGGGCGGACGTCCGACACGGGACGGCAGCGGCATTGTCTGGTTCCACGATGCCACGGGCGCAGAGTCGGGCCAGTGGGTGGTCGCGCGGTTCGACGAGGACGCACCGCCCCGACCGCTGCTCGAGGGTGTGCCCGAGGGCTGGGACGAGGGGCTGGCCATCGGCAGGCGGCGGGTCGTGGCGGCGATCAGCACCGCCGAGCGGTTCTCCATCTGGGTCTCGGACGCTGGGGCGCCGGCCCGCTGCCTCCACTCGCGTCCCGAGATGGTCAACCTGGGCGTCGATGACGAGGCGGCGCTCTCGGCGGACGAGACCCTGGTCGTGTTCGAGTACGCGGACGGCGGCGACGTCCACCACCCGGCGCTGCGGGTCATCGACACCGAGGCGGGCACCACCACGGCCGACCTGCGGTGGGAGGGCATCGCCGTCTCGAGCCACGGGTTCTCGCCGGTGTCGGGCGATGTCCGCGTCGCGATCTCGCACGAGCGCGACGGCGAGCGGCGGCCGGCGCTCTGGGATGTCCGATCTGGCGAGGTGACCGATCTGCCGACCGGCCTCGGGGGCAGCGTCGACGTTGCGGGCTGGTGGCCCGACGGGTCCGCGGTGCTGCTGCTCCAGCTGGTGGAGGGGCGGCATCGGCTCCATCGCCACAGTCTTGCGGACGGCACGACGGCACTCCTCGCCTCGGAGCCCGGGGCCATCACCGCGGCCGCCGTACGCCCGGACGGCGAGGTCTGGTACCGCGGCCACAACGGCGAGCACCCCGCCCAGCTTCGCGCCGTCGGCGCCCCTGACCCCCTCCTCGAGCCCGACGGCCCCCGCGCCCCGGCCGGTCGCCGCTTCGAGAGCTGGTTCTTCGCCAACCCGAACGGACAGCGGGTCCACGGGTTCACGGTCCGGCCAGACGGCGACGGCCCGCACCCGGTCATCATGCGCGTCCACGGCGGCCCCCACATGCTCGACATGGACCGCTGGGTGCCGGACATCCTGGCCCACGTGGACGCGGGTTTCCTGGTGGCGATGGTCAACTACCGCGGATCCGACGGATACGGCCAGGCCTGGCGCGACGAGCTGATCGGCAACGTGGGCTTCCTCGAGCTCGAGGACGTGCTCGCGGGGCTCGACGACCTGGTCGCCCGCGGCCTGGCCGACCCTGAGCGCACGGTGCTCGCCGGCTGGTCCTGGGGCGGCTACGTCACCCTGCTCGGCGCCGGCCGGCACCCGGAGCGGTGGACCTCGCTCGTGGCGGGCGTGCCGGTGGCGGACTACGTGGCCGCCTTCGAGGACGAGTCGCCGTCGCTCCAGGCGCTGGACCGCTCGCTGTTCGGCGGCGATCCCGCCACCAGACCCGACCTGTTCCGCGAGCGCTCCCCCATCAGCTACGTGGACGCCGTCCGCGCACCCCTCCTGATTCTGGCCGGCGAGAACGACTCGCGCTGCCCCATCCGCCAGATCTGGAACTACGTCGCCCGGATGCGCGCCCGGAACCTGGAGCCGCAGGTGTACACGTACGCCACCGGCCACGCCTCGTTCGACACCGACGAGAAGCTGCGACAGGCGGCGATCGTGCTCGACCACCTCGCCCGGACCGTCCCGGGCATCGCCCGCCTGGAGGGGATCGACCGGCACATCGCCGACGGCTGAGGGGCGTCTGCCCTCGGCCCCGTTCAGCGCGCGGCGGGTGCGACGTCGCGCACGCTGTCGCCCGATCCAGCCGGGCTGCGGGATGGACGAAGGTTGTGCGATGGACTGGGCTGGCATGCCGCCGCTCGACATCGATCTTGCGCAGGCGACCCGGCTCCCGGACGGCCGCGCGCTCGAGTGGGAGTCGCTCGGCGACGGCGACGAGCCGCTCGCCTGAGTCGAGGGCGCCCCGGGCTGCCGGCCCGCCTCACCCGGGCGGATGTCGTCCCCGTCCTCGACCGCTTCTGCTCCAACCGAGTGAACCAGCCCGGCAGCGGCCGGACGACGCCGCCCCCGACGAGGAGGGGTACGACCTCGAGGCCGTAGCGGCGTTCTTCGAGGACTGGCGGCGGGCGATGGGCGTCGACCGGTCGCCCTCATCGGGCACTCGTGGGGTGGTCTCGCGGCACCGGCGTGGGCAGCACTGCACCCAAAGGGCGGCCGCCGGGCTGCCTGGCACCCACCTGTGCCACGGTGCGAGGACGCGCGCGGGCGCCGAGCACCGTGGTGCGGTTCTGCACGCGTCCACGCTCAGCACCGGCCGCGCTGGCACCACGGGGTGCCAACGCGGGTGACGGGGCGGCGCCGCACCTTCCGGCTCAGCGTTTCAGCTGCTGCGGTCCGCGTCCTGGCTGCCGGCTCGCGGCCGCCGGGTGACGACTCGCAGCTCCGCGGGTTCGGCCACCCAGCGACGACGGTTCTGCGAGATGTGAACCAACTCGCCCCACAGGTCGGCAGCGATGGTCGGCTCGCACCCGCAGCAGGCAGATGCTCCCGGACGGTCAGCCGATCCGGTACTCGGCGCGGTTGCCGCGGCAGGGGTTGCCGCGCCCGTACGCGATCACGCCAGCGGTGACGTCGGCGAGGCACCAGAAGCACGTAACCGAGCCCTCGCTCCCATCGGCGTGGCGGCAGAGCGACGGCGTCGTCCGGTGGTCGCAGAGCGCAGCGAAGAGCGCCGGCCCCGTGATCGCGCCGGCTGCCGGCCCCTTCCCCTCCGGTCCGTCGAGCAGCTCGAGCGCTCGAGCGAGGCGCACCGCGGACGTGCGCGCGTAGGCCGGGTCGCCCTCGTAGCGGAGCATGCGCTCGCAGGTGTAGTGGTTGGTGTGGGCGAGCGTGCCCGTGGCCGACGGCCTGGTCAGCTCGGCATCGGTGGCCGAGCCCTCGACGTTGACCACTCCCCCGTCGCGGTGCGCGAACACCGTGTTGTACGACGACGCGCGGTCCGGCCGGAGCGCCATCGCCACGGCCTCGTCCAGCGTCCACGCGGTCAGCTGCTCGCGGACCATGAGCAGGCGCGGCACGCCGATGCGGTCGTCGTTGGGCGCGAGCTCGTTGCCGGTGAGCGACAGCCCGGCCGAGTTCCAGCCCACCGAGATCCACGGCCCGATGCCCAGCGAGAACACCAGGGGCTCGCCACGGACGCGCCACTCGACCGCGACCGCCTGCGGCTCGGCGGACGGCCACAGGTCGTTGTTGTGGGCCACCCAGACGTGGCCGTCGGCGGTGGCCGGCGGGGCGGCCACAAGGTCCGAGCACCGCCCGTCGATGACGCCCTCGCCCGCCTGCGACGGCCGGACCGACCAGATCTCCTCGATCGACACGGCGAACAGCTCGAGCCTGTCCACGCCCGCGCCCTCGGCGGCGCCGTCGATCTCGTCCACCAGCCAGGGCGTCGCCCGCAGCGTGGCGTCGCGATAGGCGGCGGCCAGGACGAGCTGGTCCGCTCGGGTGCGGCCGGGGGGCAACTGGCCGTCGAACGCCACGGCGGCGCGGATGGTTTCGGCGGTCGCTTCGCCCAGCTGGCGGCCCACCTCGCGGTGGGAGCCGGCCACCCGCAGGAGCGGCAGGCCCCCGGGCGCCGTAGTCACGCCCACGGCCCCGACCTGACCTCCGCGATCCCCTCCACCCGCGCCCGGTCCTGCCCCACTGCGGTCAGTCGACGGTGAAGTGGTCGGGGCGCTGGTAGGCGCCGGTGCGCTCCTTCTGGAGCTGCATCAGCACGTCGTTGAGCAGGGACGAGGCGCCGAACCGGAACAGGCCTGGGGTCATCCAGCGCGGGCCCAGCGTCTCGTACAGGACAACCAGGTACGCGATGGCCTCCTTGGCGGTCCGGATCCCGCCGGCGGGCTTCATCCCCACGATACGGCCGGTGGCCCGCTCGAAGTCGCGGATCGCCTCGAGCATGACCAGCGTGACCGGCAGCGTGGCGGCCGGCTGGATCTTGCCTGTGGAGGTCTTGATGAAATCCGCCCCCGCGGCCATGGCGAGCACGCTCGCGCGGCGCACGTTGTCATAGGTGCCCAGCTCGCCGGTCTCGAGGATCACCTTGAGGTGGGCGTCGCCGCACGCCCCCTTGACCGCGACGATCTCGTCGAACACGTCGCCGTACTGGCCGGCGAGGAAGGCGCCCCGGTCGATCACCATGTCGATCTCGTCCGCGCCCGCGGCCGCGGCTGCCCGCACCTCGGCCAGCTTGACCTCGGGGAAGGACTGCCCCGACGGGAACGCGGTCGCCACCGACGCCACCTTCACGCCCGAGCCGCGGAGCGCGACCTTCGCCTCGGCGACGAACGTCGGGTACACGCAGATGGCCGCCACGTGCGGGACCGACGGGTCCCCGGGCAGCGGGTGCATGCCCTTGGCGCACAGCGCGCGGACCTTGCCCGGGGTGTCCTTGCCCTCGAGCGTGGTGAGGTCGATCATCGAGACCGCGAGGTTCAGCGCCCACACCTTGGACGCCTTCTTGATCGAGCGCTTCTGGAGCGACGCGACGCGCTCCTGCACGCCGACCGCGTCGACGGGCGTGACCCGACCGAGCACTGAGCCCAGGCTGGCGGCGCGTGGGTCGAGCGCGCGCACGAGCTCGCTGGCGGTGTCCCGCGCCGAGCTGTGGACGGTCGGGGTCGACATGGCACGAGCATACCGCGCCGTCCCCGGGAGCGGCACCCCGCGGCACCCCGCTCCCCGCCCGGGCGGATCGGGCCGGGGACGCGTCAGGATTGCGTGGGGTGCCCGCCGGGCGGGCGAGATGGCGCACCGATGCGCTGCAAGCGCTGAGTTGGGGGCGAGGCCACGCGCTGGAGTGCCCGCCCAGCGGGCACGCGCGCTGGAGTGCCCGCTGACCGGGCAGGGATAGCGCGGGCGGGCAGAGTCGGGCCGAGCGGCGCACGGGCAGGGACGGCACGGGCAGAGCGGGCCGAGCGGCGCACGGGCGGGATCGGCCGGGCCCAACCCGAGCGGCACCGTGATGCGTGGCGGCACCGGGTCCGGCCCGAGGTCAGCGACCGGCGCGGCTCCTCGGCGGTGCGGGCAGCCGGCGCTCGCCCTTGACCAGGTAGTGGCCGAACCAGTCGCGCAGCTGGACCAGGTTCTCGGCGCGCCGGAACGGCGTTCCGGAGCGGGTCAGCTCGTGGCTCTCGTCGGGGACCCGCATGAACCGCACAGGGCGGTGGAGCGAGCGGAGCACCGTGAACAGCGCCTCGGCCTGACCGACGGTGCACCGCAGGTCGTGCTCGGCGTGCTGGATGAGCAGCGGCGTGCGGACGTTCGCGGCGAGGGAGATCGGCGAGATGGACCAGAAGTAGGCGGGGTCCTCCCAGGGCAGCCGACCGAACTCGACCTGGGCCCACTCCCCCCCGGAGATGTCGCCGGTCAGGAAGAGCATGCCCATGTCCACCACGGAGCGGCACGTCACCGCAGCCTTGAAGCGGTCGGTGCGGCCGACGATCCAGTTGGTGAGGTAGCCCCCGTATGAACCGCCGGTGACGCCCAGACGCTCCGGATCGGCCAGGCCCTCGACAACCGCCTGGTCCACGCCGGCCATGACGTCGGCCATGGGCCCGTCACCCCAGTCGCCCATGTTCGCGCGGTTGAAGGCCTCGCCATAACCCTCCGAGCCCCGCGGGTTGGAAGCCAGGACCGACACGCCGGCGCCGGCGAGGACCTGCCACTCGAGCACCGGACTCCAGCCGTACAGCGTGTGGGGCCCGCCGTGGATCTCGACGACCGTCGGCCGGGCGCCGTCGCCGGACGGGTACAGCCAGCCCTGGACCTCGCGGCCGTCGCTGACCCAGCGCCGCTCGAGCGGCTCCACCCACGCGATGTCAGCCTGGGCGTCCGCATTGAGCGTGGAGACGGCGCGCGGGACGCGCCCGCCACCCTTGCCGGCGTCGAGCACATGGACCTCGGGGAGCCGCGTCGGCGCCGAGACCACAGCGGCCAGGACGTCACGGCCCTTGAGGGGCACCGCGTCCCAGCCGGACAGGTAGTGGCGGCCCTCGGTGAGGCGCTTCGGCTCCTGGTCGCCGCCCAGCGGCACGCGCCACAGCTCGTGGCTGCCGTCCACCGGCGCGGTGAAGAGAACCCCTGTGCCGTCCGCGGTCAGCGCGAGGTGGGCACCCTCGCCGATGGTCACGTCGCTGTTCATGCCCGAATCGGGCTTGAGCTCGCTGCGGACCAGCAGGTCGGCGCCGGCAGCCGCCTCGGAGCCGTCGGCGCCGAACCGCCAGATGCCGGTCCGGAAGCCGACGCGCGGGAAGCGGTCCCCGAGCGCCACGATCGACGCGCCGTCCCGCGTCCAGGCGGGGCCCCAGAACACCGCATCGGCGCCACCGGCCACGGTGGTGACCGCGCCGGTCGCCACCTCGACCGTGAAGATCGAGCGGCGGCCGTGGATGTCGGGCGACGGGTGCCGGTTGGCGGCGAACGCAATCCGGGCGCCGTCGGGCGACCAGGCGGGGTCGGCCTCAGGCGTCGGGCCCGCGACCAGTCGGCGGGCCTCGCCCGTCGCCACGTCCACGAGCCAGAGGTGGGCGTCCGCGTCGTCGATGAACCCGGCGCCGTTGTACTGGTAGCCCAGCTTGTCGATGTAACGATAGTCGGAGAGCGGCGTCTCGCCGGGCTTGGGCGGCGCTGGCCGGCCGCGGCGGCGGGCGTCGGCCTCGAGGCTGGCCCCCAGCGACGACGAGAGGACGGCGAGCCGGTTGCCGTCGGGCGACCAGGTGAAGCCCGACACCCCCCGCGGCAGGTCGGTCAGCCGGCGGGCCTCGCCGCCGTCCAGCGGCAGCAAGTGCACCTGCACCTCGTCCTTGCGGTCCTTGATGGCCTCGCGCTTGGGCTCGTCCTCGACCCTGGTGCGGCGGTCCGACAGGAAGGCCAGCGTCCGGCCGTCGGGCGAGAACCGCGGATGCGCGTCGGAGCGCGGCCCGTGCGTCAGGCGGCGCGCCGGGGCGGAGCCGTCAGTCGGGGCGAGCCAGACCGACGCCCGGTAACCGTCCCTGCCGACGGCGGAGCGCGTGACCGTGAAGGCGACCCAGCGGCCGTCCGGCGAGACGTGCGGGTCGGTGGGGACGAGCAGGCGGTACAGGTCGTCGGGCTGGACGGGACGGGGCACGGGGTCCTCCGGATGCGCACGGGCAACGGGGCGGTCTGGGGTCCGACCGGCGAGTCGAGTGCCCCCAGTCGAGTCGAGTGCCCCCAGTCTAGCCCCGGTGCGAGCGGGGACGCGGCCACGCCGACTACCATCGGTCCATGGCCGACCAGCTGTCCCTGGGCTTCGACCCCGCCCTGCCGCGGGCCAGCGCCGTGGCGCCGATGTGGCCGGTGCCGCGCCGCGACCCGTTCGACTCGGGCGACCACGTCTTCGAGCCCGCCTGGGGCGGTCACCGCGTCCTGGTCTTCCTCGAGCCCGGCAGCGGCCTCCGGGCGGTCGATGCGACCGGCGCGAACCTGGCCCCGCTGCTGCCGGAGCTTGCCGGGCTCCGCGAGCGGGTGGCCGCGAGGTCGGCCGTGCTCGACGGCGAGCTGGTGGCCGTGGACGGCCGAGGCCGGGCCGACCCGGCGGCGCTGCGGGCGAGACTCGCCGGCGCCACGGGCCGGGCCGTCTCGCTGCTCGCGTTCGACCTGCTCCACCACGACGGCACGTGGCTGCTGGGCAAGCCGCTCGAGACCCGACGCGCCCTGCTGCGCAGGGTGGTCGCCGACGGGGACGCCGCCGTGGTCGTGCCAATGGTCGCCGGAGAGGGGCTGGCGCTCTACGCCGCGGTGGCCGCGCAGGGCATCTGGGGCGTCCTGGCGCGGGCGCGAACGAGCCCGTACCTGCCAGGCGTCCGGAGCCGACTGTGGCGCGTGATCGCCGCCCGGCCCGCGGACGCCGGGCCCGACGCCGCGGCGCCGGACCCGGAGGAGGCCCCGGCCCGCGCCGCGGCGCCCGTGCTCACGGTGCTGCGCCGCCTGCCCCTCGACTTCGACTGAGGGCGAGGCGCGTGTTGCCGGATGCGCCGGACCGACGGGAGGACGCCGGTCAGCGGCCCCGGACCGCGCGCCAGAACGTCCGCGGCGAGGGCGGTTGGCCGTACATCACAACGCCCGCGCGGTAGACGCGGATGGCCAGCAGCGTGACGAGCGGGACGGTGAGCACCAGGAGGCCGACGGAGAGGAGCAGCTCCCACGGCTCCACCCGCCCGACCGCGAGTCGGGACATCATTACGAACGGGCTCCACAGCGGCACGTACGACGCGAGCCGGATGATCCACGAGGTGCTGCCCGACAGCGCGAGCACGGCCGGGAAGTAGCCTGCGACCGCCGGGATCGACAGTGGCAGCGCTACCGTCTGGAGGTCCTCCTCGCGCGACAGCAGCGAGCCCGCGCCCGCGTACAGCGCGGCGTAGAGGGCGAACCCGAGCACGAAGTACCCGATGAACGCGAGCAGCAGGCCGGGCGACAGAGCCGCCAGCGAGGCGCCGGTCCCCGAGTCGGGGCCGAGCACCGCGTCGCCGATGCTCCCGGACGCCAGCAGCGCGACGATCGCCGGCAGCAGGACCAGGACGACCTGCGCCAGGCCGGCCAGGCCGATGCCGACGATCTTGCCCACCACGAGCTGCTGGGCCGTGGCGGCCGAGATGAGCAGCTCCATCACCCGGCTGGACTTCTCCGCCACCACGCCCGACGCCACCCACAGCCCGTAGAACACGAGCGTGAGGAACGAGAGCACCACGAACACGATGCCGACGATTCGGCGGCTGGCGTAGTCGGCGGCATCGAACGCGGCGTTGCCGCTCGAGGTCGAGGCTCCCGACCCCGCGTCGAGCACGTTGAAGGTGGGCGTGACGAACGGGCGCGTGGCGCCCGGATTCGACCGCGTCCAGTCGAGCACGCCCACGGCGAACGACCCGACTTGAAGCAGCTGGGCCCGGTCGGCGCCAAGCGCCCCCGTGTTGAACACCGTGAAGCCCAGGCCGCCGTCGGCGCCCCGGGCGATCGCAATCGACGCCACCAGCCCGCCGTCGCGGACTGCGCGCGTGGCGGCCTCCCCGTCGGGGTAGACCACGAAGTCGAACGCCTTGCTGCCGCCCGCTCCGTCGGCCGCCGGGGCGTTGAGGAACGTGTCCATCGTGCCCGCGGCCTGCGCGGCCAAACCGGGCTCGACCGAGGTGACCGCCACCCGGGAGATCGTGGCCTGGTCCGCGAGGCGGACGCCCAGGGGGATGAGCGCCACCACCACCGCGAGGCCGGCCAGGAGCACGGTCGAGAACACGAACGCCCGAGAGCGCGTCCGCTCCGAGAACTCGCGCCGGGCGACCAGCCAGGCGTTCGCCACCGCGCCGCCCGGCCTCACGCGCCGCCCTCCGACGAGGGCGCGAGGTGGACCTCCTCGGCGGCCGGCCGACCCACGTGGTCGATGAACACCTGCTCGAGCGACGGGTCCGCCACCTCGAAGTGCAGGACCCGGGCGCCGGCGGCGACCGCCGCGGCTAGCACGGCGTCGGGCTCGAGCCCCGCGTCGAGCTCGACGGCGGTGCGATCCATCCCGGCCGAGATGATGCTGGCCCCGGGAACGCTCGCCAGCCACGGCAGGCGGTGGTCGCCCGCGACGGCGATGCGCACCAGCCGGCGACCCGTGGAACGGCGGACGTCGCGGAGCGGGCCGCCCACCACCATCCGGCCGCGGTCCACGATCGCCACTGACTCGCACAGCGCCTCGGCCACCTCCATCTGGTGTGTGGAGAAGACCACCGTGCGGCCCCGGTCGCGCAGCTCGAGGAACGCCTCGCGGAGGAGGGCCACGTTCACCGGGTCAAGACCCGTGAACGGCTCGTCCATCAGCAGGACCACGGGGTCATGGAGGACCGCCGCGATGAACTGGATCTTCTGCTGGTTCCCCTTGGACAGCTGCTCGGCACGCCGGTCGGCCAGGTCCTCGGCGCGGAACCGCCGCAGCCAGGCGAGCGCCTCGCGGCGGGCTCGGTCGGGCGGCACCCCGTGGAGCCCGGCGAAGAACAGCAGCTCGTCGAGGACCCGCATCCGCGGATAGAGGCCGCGCTCCTCGGGCAGGTAGCCGAACGTCGAGCGCGGCAGCCGGTGGCTCTCGGCTCCCCGCCAGGTGACGGTGCCGCCGTCGGCCTCCAGCACGCCCAGCGCGATCCGCATCGTCGTCGTCTTGCCGGCGCCGTTGGCGCCCAGGAAGCCGAAGACCTGTCCCGGGGCGACCTCGAACGTCAGGTCGTCAAGGGCGACGACGGGCCCGAAGCGCTTCCTGAGGCGGTCCACCACGAGCGACATGCTGAGCGAGCATAGCGGCCCGCAGCGGACCCGCCTGTGGCACGATCGGGCTATGGAGCTCGACGTCCTGCTGGCGGCGATCGCCGCGCTGGCGGCCCTCTGGGTCGCGTGCCTGGCGCTGTTCTGGCTGGCCCGGCCCCGCGGCGTCCCGGTCCGAGCCATGGTGGCGGCGATTCCCGACCTGCTCCGCCTGCTGCGCTCGCTCGTGACCGACTCGGCCGTCCCGCTCGATGTGCGCATCGTGCTCGTGGTGCTCGTGGCGTGGATCGTGTCGCCCATCGATCTCATCCCCGAGTTCATCCCCGGGCTCGGGCCGATCGACGACGTGGTGGTGGCGGTGGCGGCGCTGCGCTACGTCCGGCGCCGGGTGGGGATGGCAGAGCTCCGCGCCCGCTGGACGGGCACGCCGGAGGGCTTCGCGGTGGTCGCCCGCCTGCTCGGCGGAGAAATCGGCGAGGGCGGCGAGGGCGGCGGGCCGGACGGGGCGGGCTGAGTCGGCTGGGGTCGCATGTCAGCACATCGAGGTCGGGGGAGCGTCGAGTGTCAGCACATCGAGGTCAGGAGAACCAGCGCCCCGGCGGGTCGTACGGGTGGGACGCGAGGTGGGGCTGGAAGTCCGGCACCGAGCGGCGGAGGCCGAAGATGTCGATCCGCCCGGCGTCGATGTCGAGCTCGGCCCGGACGTGGCGGTGCGCCCAGGCCTCGCCCACCCGCAGGCGGCGGTTGAGGATCGTGATGCGGCCCACGTCGTTGGTCCGGCGGATGAAGAGGATCCGCCCGGCGGCGGGGGCGCCCGGGTCGACCAGGCGGTCGGCCGGGAGGGGGCGGCGCGGCGGCGCGGCGGCGATGCGGGCCCGGTGCCGCGCGCGGCTCGCGGCCACGTAGGCGGCGGAGCGCACGACGAGCTCCTCGAGCCCCGGGTCCTCCAGACGCGCGAGGACCTTCTCCTGCCAGAGCCCGTTGAAGCGCTCGATCGCCGCCTGCCAGCCGAGCTCGGCCGGCGGGACGAAGACCGGCGTCACCCCGGCGGCCAGGCAGAGGCGGATGACGAGGCCGATCGAGTCGGGGACGCTCGGCCCGCCGATGAAGCGGGCGTCGTTGTCGAACTGGGCGTAGGCGGGCAGCCCCGCCTCGCGCCAGCGGGCGAGCAGGCGGGCGGCCACGTGCCCCGAGCGCAGGCCGCCCATGGGCCAGGCCGACACGAGGCCGCCGTGGAGGCTGGCCCCGGTCAGGACGTCGAGCGGCACCGTGCGGCGCGGGAACTCCTGGTCGATCGCGTCGAACGCGTCGAGCTCGACCCGCCGGGCGGCGACCTCGGACAGGTGCCAGCCCCGCGGCGGGGCGGGGCGCCGCGGCCGGCGGGCGGGCAGCTCGCCCCGGCGCGCCAGGATCCGGCCGATCGTCCGTGCCGACGGCAGCGGCCCCGGCAGGTCCGGCCGGTCCTCGAGCTCCCGGCGGATCGCCGCGGCGCCGTACTCGCCGAGGTCGCCCCGGCGCAGGAGCAGGCGAGTGGCGACGACGAGCTCCTCGATCCCGCCCGCCGTCCGGGAGCTCCGGTGCCGCACCCGGGAACGCTCGCGCCAGTCGATGGCATCGAGCGGCAGGTCGCCGGCCCTCCGGACCCAACGCTGCACGACCGACAGGCTCACCCCATGGCGCCGTGCGGCCTCCCGCAGGCCGGCTCCCCCGCGCACCTCTGCCACCAGGAGCCGGTGCAATCCGGGAGTCAGGTGCGGCTCGGCCCTTTGCGCATGCCAGCACGCCTCCATGTCCGTTTACGTCGGACTGTACTGACCTCGATGTGCTGGCACACGGGTGACCTCGATGTGGTGGCACTCAACCGCGTCGGACTCGGGCGGCGGCGCCTGCGAGCGCGGCCGTGCCCGGGAGTAGCATCGACCCATGCAGGACGACACCAGGAACCGACCGGTGCGGATCGATGCCGACCGGGGCGCCGGGACGCTGCGCTTGGAGTGGGCGGACGGTCATCAGACGATGTACGGCGCGGTGACACTCCGCTGGCTCTGCCCGTGCGCGTACTGCCGGGGCGAGGCCGGGCTCCCGGGCTGGCTCGACAGCAACCCGACGCTCGCCCCGGACCAGACCCGGCTGGTCGGCGTGGTGCTCGTGGGCAACTACGCGCTCCAGCCCACTTGGGGCGACGGGCACGACTCGGGGTTCCACTCCTTCGCCCTGCTCCGCGAGCAGTGCCCCTGCGACGTCTGCGCTGCCGACCGCGCACGGCAGCAGGCGGGCGCAGGCGACCAGGCCGCCGCAGCCGGCGACCGACACTGGCATGGAGGCAACCGATGATCATCTCCACCGCGCCGTTCATCGCAGGCCACCGCACCGTCGAGACCAAGGGGCAGGTGTTCGGGCTCGTGGTCCGCAGCCGCGGCCTGGGCGGCAACCTCATGGCCAGCCTGCGGTCCATCGCCGGCGGCGAGATCCACGAGTACACGAGCCTGCTCGAGGACACCCGGCGCCAGGCGATCGACCGGATGGTGCAGAACGCGACGATGGTCGGCGCGAACGCGGTCATCTCGATGCGCTTCGATTCGTCGGAGCTGGCCGGGACCATGTCCGAGATCGTCGCCTACGGGACCGCCGTCGTGGTCGCGCCCGACGCCACGGCGACGCAGCCGCACGAGTAGGCCCATGGGGGTCACGCTTGCCCGGGGTCTGATCGGCGGGTTCGGCGCGCTCCTGATGCTGGCCGGGATCGCCCTCATGGCGATCCCCGGCTCGCAGGGCGACCCGCTCGGAGCGCTGACGCTGTTCGTCCCCGGGGCGGTCTTGTTGGCGGGCGTGGTCCTCGAGCGAACGCGCTACCGCTCGCTGCACGCGGAGCTGTCCGGCGACGGGCACGGACCGGGCGGCGGCGAGCCCGGTCGACCGGACACCCGGTTCCGGCCGACCGAGGAGCGCTTCGTGGACCCCACCACCGGCGCCCCCATGCGCGTGTGGGTCGACCCGGCGACCGGCGACCGGAGGTACGTCGCCGAGCACTGAACCGCTCGCGTTGGGGTCTGGCACGCATCAGTGCCAGGGCCGGGCCCGTCCCGGAGCGCCCGTGCGCAGATGTGCCGCTTCGCTGCACGCCTGCGCACGGTGTCGGCCAGTCTGGCACGCGCGCGTGCCAAGCAGACGCCGCGCTAGTGGACGGAGATGCGCCAGGCGTAGGTCGTCGCGAATCGGTCGCCGAACCAGAAGACCGAGCCCAGCACCCACTCGCCGGGGGCCGGGGCGATCGCGTTGACACCGCCCTTCGGGTCCGGGAGCGCCGACACGTCGCCGCCATCGTTGGCAAGAAGCCCGAAGCCCCAGCCAATGAGCGCCGGGTCGACGGGCACGGGCACGATGAACGCGCTGCCCCAGTCGTTGCCGCAGCTCCCGTCGGCCGTGCGCATCCGAAGGAGCGAGCCGGCCGCGACCTGGACGACTGGGGAGGGCATGGCGGCGAGTACCGTCGATCCCTCAACCTGCGTCGCCGCTTCGGCGGGCGTCCACGTGGCACCGCCATCGGCGCTGAGCACCATGGTCGGCGGGGCCGACACGGGCGTGACCTTGGCCGCGCACGCTGCGACCAGCCCTGGCGCGGGGACGCTGGGGTCCGCCGCGCCCACCATGCTCGTCTCGACCCGCGCGTACGCGTCCAAGGCGTCCGGGTCGGCCTCGCTGTCCTTCCCGAACTCGAGGTGCACATGGACGATCCACGATCCGTCGTCCACCCCGCCGACCACCACGGCGTCGCCCTGGCCCTTGCCCGCACCGAGCTCACGCCACGCGTCCGCCGCCTCCTGGGTGCCGTCGAACCCACCGAGCGGGCGGGCCGACACACGCCAGCGGGAAATGCAGACGAGCCCGCCGCCATCGATGAACAGCCGGACGCCCGAGTCGACATGCAGCGTCTGGCCGGACGAGGGCACGGTGACGCGGTTGGCCTTCCCGTTGAGGGGCGAGCGGCCGCCGATCCGATAGTCCACCAGCACGCTCGAGGCTGCCGACTCCCCTTGGGCCTCGGTGCTGCTGTAGTCGAACGCCTGCGAGAGCATCGGCCCGGTGCCCGGGACGGCCGCCAGGGGACCCGGGGTGCAAGGCTGGTACGGCTGGCCATAGCCCTTCGCGGTTCCGAGGGGGAGCATGGGCCGGCTCGCGGCGGCGCCGAGGAGCAAGCAGCCGGACAGCAGCACCGGGACCGCCATTGCCAGACCGAGGCGCCGCGCGCGACTGACCACCAGGTGTCCCCTCCTTGCGGCGGCGCCTCCGCATCGCGCCGCGCCTGTGACGCCTCGGCGCGGCGGTCTGGTGTGCCCGCGCGGCTTGTGGCCTCGCCCGTGCTCGATGTGGCACGCGTACGTGCCACATCGGCCGAGGCCGTGCGGAGAGCGCGCCCCAAGGTGGCATGTTGGGCGCAGCGCGCGCTCGGCGAGACCCGACGTGGCACGTGTGCGTGCCAAGCCCGAGGCAGCCGGGGGGCGGCCGACGGACCGCCGGCGGGTGCGGCCGACGGAGCGAACTGCGCGGCCGAGGGAGCGGACCTCCGCGGCCGACGCAGCGCCGGCCTGTGCGGCCGACGGAGCGAACTGCGCGGCCGAGGGAGCGGACCTCCGCGGCCGACGGGCCGACCGCGGGCGCATTAACGCGCGCGTGGTATGCTGCGCCACCCCGACCGGGACCGGGCGGCTGCGTCGGTGCACCGATGGCCGGCTCCCAGGTCCCCGACCGGCCCGCAACCAGTTGAGGACCCATGGTCACCGTTCGCCCCGCACCCGGACCCCGCGTCGGACGCGGTCGGCGCCGCGCGGGCCGCGACCACCGGGCCCCGATCCTCAACCGCGAGCTCTCCTGGCTCGAGTTCAACGCCCGCGTCCTGCACGAGGCGCGCGACACGCGCAACCCGCTGCTCGAGCGCGTCAAGTTCCTCGCCATCTTCGCGAGCAACCTCGACGAGTTCTTCCAGGTCCGCGTGTCCGGCCTGCGGCGCCAGGTCCGCGCCGGCGCCACCGCGGTGTCGTCCGACGGGATGACGCCGCTCCAGCAGCTCGACGCCATCCGCGAGCGGGTCCGAGCGCTGGTGGTCGACCACGCCGAGATCTGGGCCTCGATGCGCGAGGAGCTCGCCGCCGAGGGCGTGGCGATCCTCGACTACGACGACGTCCCCGAGCACCACGAGGACCTGCGGCGCCGCTTCCACGACGAGATCTTCCCGGTGCTCACGCCGCTCGCAGTGGACCCCGGGCACCCGTTCCCGTACATCAGCACGCTGTCCCTGTCGATCGCGGTGGGCCTGCGAGACCCGGACACGGGCGAGATCCGGTTCGCGCGGGTCAAGATCCCGCCCAGCCTGCCCCGCCTGTTCGCCGTGGAGCGCGACAAGTTCGTCCTGCTCGACCAGGTCATCGAGGCCAACCTCGACGAGCTGTTCCGGGGCATGGACATCCTCGAGACGCACCTGTTTCGGGTGACCCGCGACGCTGACATCACCGTCGAGGAGGACGAGGCCGACGACCTGCTGCTCGTCATCGAGGAGGAGGTGCGGCGGCGGCGCTTCGGCGAGGCGGTCCGCCTCGAGGTGGAGCGGTCGATGCCGGAGGCCACCCGCCAGATCCTGACCCGCGGCATCGGCATCCGCGACGGCGACTGCTTCGAGATCTCGGGGATGCTGGACCTCACGGCCCTCTCGCAGCTCGTGGACCTCGACCGCCCGGACCTCAAGGCTCCGCCCTACGCGCCCATCGTGCCGGCGCGCCTCCAGCCGCCCGACGATGACGAGCCCGCCGACGTGTTCGCGCAGATCCGGGCCGGCGACATCCTGGTCCACCACCCGTACGAGTCGTTCACCGCGTCGGTGGAGCGGTTCCTGATCCAGGCCGTCGAGGACCCGGACGTGCTCACGATCAAGCAGACCCTGTACCGCACGTCGGGCGACTCCCCCATCGTCCAGTCGCTGATCGACGCCGCCGGCAAGGGCAAGCAGGTCGTGGTCCTGGTCGAGATCAAGGCGCGCTTCGACGAGGCGAACAACATCATCTGGGCCCGCAAGCTCGAGCAGGCCGGCGCCCACGTCGTGTACGGCGTCATCGGCCTCAAGACCCACTGCAAGGTGCTGCTGGTGGTGCGCCGCGAGCGGGGCGGGCTGCGACGGTACGTCCACATCGGCACCGGCAACTACAACAGCAAGACCGCCCGCCTGTACGTGGACCTGGGGCTGCTCTCCTGCCACGAGGAGCTGGGCGCCGACGTCACCGACCTGTTCAACACCCTCACGGGCCTGTCTCGGCAGCGCGTGTTCCGGCGGCTGCTGGTGGCGCCGATCACGCTGCGCACCCGCTTCCTCGAGCTCGTGGAGCGCGAGGTGGCCTACGCGAAGGCCGGCCACCCGGCGCGGATCGTGCTCAAGGTCAACTCGCTCGTCGACACGCCGGTGGTCGAGGCGCTGTACGAGGCGTCGCGGGCAGGCGTGGACGTGGACCTGATCGTCCGCGGCGGCTGCTGCCTGCTGCCGGGCATCGTGGGCGTGTCGGACCGGATCCGCGTGCGATCCGTCATCGGCGAGTTCCTCGAGCACTCGCGGATCTGGATGTTCCACAACGGCGGTCGGCCCGAGTGGTTCATCGGGTCGGCGGACTTGATGGAGCGCAACCTCGACCGCCGGGTCGAGGTGGTGACCCCCGTTGAGGACCACAGCCTCCAGGCCCGCCTCGCGCGGATCATCGAGGTCATGCTGGCCGACGACCGCCGGTCCTGGCAGCTCCAGCCGGACGGCACCTGGGTGCGCACCGAGGTGATCGGGTCGCGCGCGGGCTCGGTGGACACGTTCGCGGTCCTCAAGGAGGACGCCGCTGCGGCGGCGGCAGCCCCGACGGAGCCCGGGCGCCCCCAGGCGATCACCGGCTCGATGGACCCGCGCGCATGACCGCCGGCGCCGCCCCGATGGAGGTGGAGCTCAAGTTCCGGATGACCGACGCCGCCACCGGCGAGCGGCTCCTCGCAGGCGACGAGCTGGACGGGTTCCGCGCGGTCGGGCCCGCGGAGACCACGCGGGTCGAGGACCGCTATGTCGACACCCCGGATCGCGCGCTGGCGGCCGCCGGCTACGCGGGGCGGCTCCGGACCGGCGACAGCGGCACGCTGCTCACGCTCAAGGGGCTGCGTCGCGTCGACGACGGCGGCGCCATTCACCGGCGTGAGGAGCTCGAAGGGCCGGCGACGGAGGGCGAGCCCGCCGCGTCGTGGCCCGAGTCCGATGCCCGCGACACGGTGCTCCGCCTCGTCGGCGACCGCCCGCTGACAGAGATCGCGCGCATCCGCCAGACCCGGCGCAAGCGCCTCTACGGGCGCGACGCGACCGTGGTGGAGGTGTCCGTGGACGACGTGGCGGTGCTCGCCGACGGCGAGGTGGTGGAGCGCTTCGCCGAGCTGGAGCTGGAGCTGCGCGAGGGCGAGGAGACGGCCCTCGAGCCGCTGGTGGACCTGCTCAGCGAGATCGAGGAGCTGGTCCCGGCCCAGACCTCCAAGCTGGAGCGCGCCCTCGCAGCCGTGCACCACGAGGAGCCGGTGGCCGTGGTCGCGCCGCCCCCGATGACCGCCCCGGCGACGGTCGCGGTCCCCCAGCGCGACTCGGAGCCGCACCCGGCGCCGCAGCGCGAGGGCCCGCGCATCAACGTTGGCAAGACGCCCGGCGTTGTCGCCGACGACCACCTCGCCGAGGCCGGGCGGAAGGTCCTGCGCTTCCACCTCGCGCGCATGCTCGCCCGGGAGGCGGGCACCCGGGAGGGCCGCGACGCGGAGGAGCTCCACGCCATGCGGGTGGCCACCCGGCGACAGCGGGCCGCATGGCGCGTGTTCGGCGATTCGTTCGACCAGCGGCGGACCTCGCGCCATCGGCGGCGCTTGCGGGAGGTTGCCGCGGACCTCGGCGGCGTCCGCGACCTCGACGTCCTCATCGAGGCGGCCGAGGCGTACCGGTCTCGGATGTCGACCAAGGAGGCCGCAGCCCTGGAGCCGCTCCTCGCCTCCTGGCGGGCGCGCCGCGAGGCCGCGCGCGCGCTGCTGGTCCACGAGCTGGACTCGCGGCGGTACGCCAAGTGGGTCGAGGAGTACGCCGCGTTCGTCCAGGCCGAGGGCGCCGGCACGCGTCCAGTCGGGCCGGTGGAGCCGCATCGCGTCCGCGATGCGATGCCGTCGCGCATCTGGGCCGCCTACGAGAGCGTGCGCGCCTACGAGCCGGTGATGCGGTGGGCGGACGTGACCACCCTCCACGACCTCCGGATCGCCGCGAAGTGGCTGCGCTACACGCTCGAGTTCGTCCGCGAGGCGCTCGGCCCCGAGGGCGGGCCCGTCATCGAGAAGGTGGTGGCGCTGCAGGACCACCTGGGCTGGCTGCACGACGCCGACGTGGCGGCCGGGCTCGCGAGGGCGTTCCTCGTGGAGCACGCGGGCGACCTCGACGAGCAGGAGAGCGCGGCCATCGGCCGGTACCTCGTGGACCGCGAGCGCGAGCTGGCCCGGCTGCGCAAGTCGGTGGGCACGCCCTGGCGCGGGGTGTCCAGCCTCGCATTCCGGCGGACGCTCGGACGGCTCGTCGCAGGCCTCTAGTGTCGCGCGTCTGAATCCCGTTTACGGGTGTGGGGCAGGATCTCGTCGGCCGTCTTGGTCCAGACGAAGGGGTGGCAGCGCTCGTTCCAGCCGGCGATGAAGGTCTCGATGGCGGCGACGAGC
>JAKAMV010000086.1 GCA_021812735.1 Chloroflexota bacterium
CCAGAGCAAGCGGCCCGCTTGCGCCCAGCGGCCCGCCCCGCGCCCGGCGACCCAACAGTACGACGCGCGGCCCGCGACCCGCTTGCGTCCAGCGACCCAACGGTGCGGCGCCCGCATGATTCGCGCGCCGGGAGAAGCAGCCGTGCGCTGCTGGCCTCGGCCGTGCCCCCCAGCCGCGCGGATGCTGCGCCCGGCGACCCAATCGTGCGACGAGCGCACCGTTCAGTCGCCCGGCGAACCATCGGGGCCAATCGCGGTGCGAGCGCGGCGGGGTCAATGGCGGTCCGAACGCGACGCGTCGGAGTCACGCCGGAGTCATGGCGGGTGAGGCCACGATGGCGAGTGGAACCGGCGGTGGGTCCGGGGCAGTTCGGCCCACGAAAGGGCCCCGCCTGACGCGGCCCATCGCCCGCGTCAGGCCTCCAGGGCCTCGCGCAGCCTGAGCGCCCCCTCCTCGGGGGTGAGGTCGCGCTGGGGCTCGGACAGCAGCTCGTAGCCCACCATGAACTTGCGCACCGATGCCCGGAGGAGCGGCGGGTAGAAGTGGGCGTGGAGTTGCCAGCACGCCGGGTCGCCCTCGCCGAACGGCGCCTGGTGCCAGCCCATCGAGAACGGGAACGGCCGACGGAACAGCGCGTCATAGCGGCGGTTGAGGTCCTGGAGCGCGACTGCGAGCGCCTTGCGACGAGCGTCATCGAGGTCGGCCAGGCGGGCCGCGGGCTCAGTCGGCAGCAGCATCGCCTCGAATGGCCAGCTCGCCCAGAACGGCGCCAGCGTCAGCCATCCGTCCGCGTCGCGGATGACGCGCGGCCCGCCCCGCTCTGCGGCCGCATAGTCGACCAGCAGGCGGCGGCCCGTCTCGGCGTGGTGCCGCGCCTGCTGCTCGAGCTCCAGCGCCGCCTGGACGGGCAGCGCGTCGCCCGACCAGATCTGGCCGTGGGGGTGCGGGTTGGAGGCGCCCATGGCCGCGCCCCGATTCTCGAACACCTGGACCCACCGGTAGCGCGAGCCGAGTTCGGAGGTCTGGTCCGCCCAGACATCGACCACGTGGCGGATGGCGTCGGTGTCCATGCCCGCCAGGGTGAGATCGTGGCGGGGCGAGAAGCAGACGACCCGGCACGTCCCGCGCGTGCCCTCGGCGCGGAACAGGCCGTCGCCGACGTGCGCGTCGGAGGCGTCGGGCCGCAGGGCGGCGAAGTCGTTGGTGAACACGAACGTCTGGCCGTACGACGGGTTCACGTCGCCGCTGACGCGGGTGTTGCCCGGGCACAGGTAGCAGCCGGGATCGAACTCGGGACGCTCCTCGGGCGGCTCGGGCTCCTCCGCGCCGAGCCACGGGCGCCGGGTGCGGCCGGCCGAGACGAGCACCCACTCGCCGGTCAGCGCGTTGCGACGCCGATGCGGCTCCCCGTCGAGCTCGGCGAGCGCCTCGTCGTCCGGGCGCTGGGGATCAGAGGGCACGGGCAAGAGCCTCACGACCCTCGGCCGCTTCGCGGGCGACCTGGGCGATCACCACCTCGGGCACGGCCTCGCTGACAGCCGCCAGCGCGTCGGGGTCGATCTCCGAGTCGGTGATCAGCACGTCCGCCTGGTCCAGGCGCGCGATCGACGCGATGCCGACGACGCCCCACTTGGAGTGGTCGGCCAGCACCACCAGCCGCCGGCCCGCCTCGATCAGCGCTCGGTCGGTGTCCGCCTCCATGAGGTTCGGGCACGTGAAGCCGGCCTTGGCGTCCATGCCGTGGACGCCCATGAACACGATGTCGAGGTGGACCGAGCGCAGCTGCGCGACCGCGAACGGGCCCACGAGCGCCTCGGACGGGGTGCGGATCCCGCCCGTGAGGATGACCGTCTGGTCCTGGCGCCGGGTCCGATTGAGCACCTCCGACACCTGGAGCGAGTTGGTGACCACCGTGATGCCGGGCACGGCGGCGATCATGCTCGCGAGCGCGTAGGTGGTGGTGCCCGCCGAGAGGGCGAGCGCCATGCCGGGCTCAACCATCGCGGCGGCCTCCGCCGCGATGGTTGCCTTCTCGCTCTGCTGCAGGGCGGCCTTGGTGACGAACGCCGGCTCGTAGCTGGCGAAGCCGGACGGCGCCGTGGCGCCGCCGTGGACCTTCTCCAGGAGCCCCTGCTCATGAAGCACCTCGAGGTCGCGCCGGACGGTCATGTCCGAGACCTCGAGCTCGCGGACGAGATCCGCGACCCGGACCGCCCCGACCCGCCGGACGCGGTCCAGGATCAGCGCTTGGCGCTGGCGAGCGAGCATGCCCTCCGCTCCTGTTCGTGCCGGCCAGCTCTCGACCGTCCGGGGCGGCGAACGACTGCCGGCCCGTTCATCATCACCCGATCGGCCAGGGAAGTCAACGTACATCAACACAATTCGTTGTTGGAACCTTTGGAGTATCTTGACAATCCAACAAGTTCCTCGCAACAATCCACATCGTGGCCTGCCCGCGCGGGGTCATGTGCGCGAGCGAGCTGTTCGTCCTCGACGACGGCTGGTTCGGCGTCCGCGACAGCGACGACCGCTCCCTCGGCGACTGGGTCGTGGACCGGCGCAAGCTCCCGCACGGCCTCGATGGCCTCGCCCGGGAGGTGAAGTCGCAGGGCCTGCTGTTCGGGCTTTGGATCGAGCCCGAGATGGTCAACCCGGACTCGGACCTGTTCCGCGCGCACCCGGACTGGGCGATCGGCATCCCCGGACGGCGCCGCACCGAGAGCCGCCAGCAGCTGGTGCTCGACTTCGCGAACCCGGCGGTCGTGGACCACATCGCGGGGGCCGTCGGCGACGTGATCGCGAGCGCGCCGATCGACTACGTCAAGTGGGACTGGAACCGCTTCATCACCGAGCCGTACTCGCCGGTCCTGCCGCCGGAGCGCCAAGGCGAGTTCTTCTACCGCTACACCCTCGGCATGTACGACCTGTACGAGCGGCTCACGACGCGCTTCCCGGACGTGCTGTTCGAGTCGTGCGCATCGGGCGGGGCGCGCTTCGACGCGGGGATCCTGGCGTGGGCGCCGCAGGCCTGGACCTCGGACGACACCGATGCGGTGGAGCGGTTGCGCATCCAATGGGGATCGTCGTTCGCGTACCCGGTGTCGTCGATGGGGGCGCACGTGTCCGCCGTGCCGAACCACCAGACCGGGCGTCTGGCGCCGCTGGACTTCCGGGCCGCGGTGGCGATGTTCGGGGCGTTCGGGTACGAGCTCGACCCGACCGCCATGAGCGAGGCGGAGCTGGCCGCGGTCCGTCGGCAGGTGGCGTTCTACTCCGAGCGGCGCGAGCTCTTCCAGTTCGGGCGGTTCACGCGGCTGCGCTCGCCGTTCGAGGGAGACGGCAACGAGACCGCGTGGATGGTGGCGTCGGCGGACGCCACTCGTGCGGTCGTGGCGCACTACCGCGTCCTCCAGCACCCCTGGCCGCACCGGGACCGCCTGATCGTGCGCGGGCTGGACCCGACGGCGCGGTACGCGGTCACCTGCTGGACGTCCTTCGACAGACCGATGCCGACGATCGAGCGCGGCGGCGACGAGCTCATGGCCGTGGGCCTGGGCATCGAGCCGCCTGACCCGATGCCCGAGGGCAGTGCTGGCGGCGCCGATGGCCACCGCCTCGTCCGCGGCGACTTCACGTTCCGGTTGTTCGACCTGCGGCGGGTGTAGCGAGCGCTCCGACCGGCCGGCGCAGCGTCGCCGCCTCGCCTGAGTCTCAGGCGACTCAGGCGAGGCGCGGGGCGTCGCGGTCCGCACGATGGGGCGCCGCGAGTCGGGGCAGACTCGCGGGGAGGGCGACGCGTGCGCGATCGCGGCGGCGAACCGGGGAATCCGGGCGGGCCGCTGCACGGTGGGACCGCGCCTGAGCCTGACGCGACTCAGGCAACCGGTGACGGGGCAGCGAGACGGAAACCCCAGCCGCAACGCCGCCGCACCGTGAACCGGGCACGGAACCGTCGCGAGACGAACCCGGAGGGCCAGGACGGGAGCAGCCGGCAGACGGCCGAACGGCACTCGCACGGCGCCTGGGCGCGCCACCACGATACGGGCGACTCCCAAACAGGAGGGAGGACATGCGACGACGCGACTGGCGCGCGGCGGGAGCGCTGCTGCTGGCGGCGACGGCGATGGCGGGCGCGGCACTCAGCGCCCACGCGGCGGCGCCAGGCTCCGGTCGCCGCGCCCGGTCTCCCGGTCACTGTCTGGCGCGGCTGCGTGCCAAGCCGGCCCATACCC
Organism: Chloroflexota bacterium; assembly: GCA_021812735.1. Next base: position 4,234 of record JAKAMV010000086.1, read on the forward strand.
CGCACGGCCGCGCTCAGGAGCGAGGGGTTCCCGCGCTGCCCACGCTCGCGGCCGGCCTCCTCGGCACCAAGGCGTGCCAAGCGCGCGCCGACTGCCGCAGCGGCCCGGCGGAGGCCCGGCACCAAGCGCGCGCCGACCTGCCGCAGCGGCCCGGCGGAGGCCCGCGCTCTGGCGCCTCAGGCGAGCCGCCGCGCCCCGGCCGAGGCCTCGACCTCGAACACCCGCGGCGTGAGGCCGGTCCGCGCCGGATAGTCGCGCAGCACCTCCCCGCGGAGCCGCGGCACGGCGTCGCGGCGGACGAGGTTGATGGTGCAGCCGCCGAAGCCGGCACCGGTGAGCCGCGCCCCGATGACGCCGGGCGTGGCGCGCGCGACCTCCACGAGCGCATCCAGTTCGGGCGAGGAGACCTCATAGAGGTCGCGCAGCGAGGCATGGCTGGCGTAGAAGAGGCGGCCGACCTCGAGCAGATCCCCGGCCTCGAACGCGGCGATCGCGTCCAGCACCCGCTGGTCCTCGTCGATCACGTGCTGTGCGCGCCGCACGGCGACGGGATCCAGCCGGTCGCGGACGGCGTCGAGCATGGCCGGCGTCACGTCGCGCAGCGCGGTCACGCCCGGCTCCAGCGCGGCGATCGCGGCGACCGCGGCGTCGCACTGCGCCCGTCGCTCGTTGTAGGCCGACGCCTCGAGGCGGCGCGGCGAGCCCGAGTGGCATGCGACGAGCGCGAGGTCGTCCCCCACCAGCGGGATCGCGCGCCGCTCGAGGCTCCGGCAGTCGAGCAGCAGCGCCCGGCCGGGCTCCCCGAAGATCGACGCGAACTGGTCCATGATTCCGTTGTTGAGTCCGATGTAGCCGTTCTCGGACCGCTGCACCAGGTGGACGAGGTCCATCGAATCCACCGCCGGCCGCTCTCCGCCTGAGAGCGCCCAGGCCGACACCACCTCGAGCGCGGCCGATGAGGAGAGGCCGGCGCCCTGGGGCAGGTCGGACGCCAGCACGCCCCGGAACCCGGCCACCGGCAGCCCGGCCTCGGCCAGCGCCCAGCCCATGCCGGCCACGTAGTCGATCCAGGCGTTCTGGCGAGGCCCCGGCGCGGCGGCCCGGAACTCGCGCGTCTCGCCGGTCTCCGCCAGGGTCAGGCGCGCGATCCCGTCATCGGTGGACGCGAGCGCGACCGCGATCCCGCGCTCGATCGCCACCGGCAGCACGAAGCCCTCGTTGTAGTCGGTGTGCTCGCCGATGAGGTTGACGCGCCCAGGGGCGAACACGACTCGGACGTCCGCGGGGCGCGCGGCGGCCTCCGGGTGGATCGCCCGGAGCCGTGCGGCGAGCGCCGCGGGATCGGACGCGAGGGCGGCGGTGTTGGCGTCGGGCTGGGCGTCGGGCATGAACGAAGCCTAGCGAACCGGCGCCGCCCCGGCCTAGACCACGTCGCGCCGGATCGTCCGCGAGGCGACCCCGGCGAACAGGACCGCGATGCCGGCGAGCACGGCGAGGTCGACCTGCACCGCGGACACCGACAGGTCCGCGCCACGGATGAACACCTCGCGCAGCGCGTCGACCGCGTACGAGAGCGGCATCACCGCCACCAGCGGCCGCAGCAGCGATGGCAGGTTGTCGACCGGGAACAGCACACCCGAGAGCAGGAACTGCGGCACCAGCACGACCGGGATGAACTGGACCACCTGGAGCTCGGTGCGGGCGAAGGTGGACAGGAAGATCCCGAGCGACACGGCGCCCAGCGCGAGCAGCAGCACGACGATGAACGCGAGCAGCGGGCTGCCCGCGACCGCGATCCCCAGCCCCGCCGAGAACGCCGGCAGCGGCCCCAGCGCCGGCACCGAGACGCTGCCCAGCGCCCAGGCCAGCAGCACGGTCACCTGGATCATCGCGAACACTCCGAACCCGAGCGCGTAGCCCACCACCACCTCGCCGCGCGTGACGGGCGTCGCCATCAGGCGCTCGAGAGTGCCGCCGGTGCGCTCGCGCAGGAACGAGACGCCGGTCAGCAGGTACACGAAGAAATAGAGGAAGAAGGCGACGATCGCGGGCGCGAACGGCGCCATGGGGTCGCCGCTCGGCGTGCCGTACACCGTCTCGCGCGAGATCGTCGGCAGGACGGCGCCCAGGGACGACGCCAGGTCGCCGATCACCGCCGAGCTGACCGCCTGGACCTGAGAGGCGTCGGCGGCCGGGTCGAGGCCCTTGGTGACCAGCGTGATGCGGCTGCCCGGGGTCGCGCCTAGGTCCGCTGGCAGGATGATCGCGATCGTTGCGGTCCCGTCGCGGACGGCCGCCCGGGCGACATCAGGCGACGAGGCGGTCGCGACCGTCATGTCGGCCGCCTCGAGTACGCCTGCCAGGCGCGCGCCGACGATGGCCGCCGGCCCGGTCCCCTCGTTCGCCAGGGCGACCCGGACCACCGGCCCAGACGCGTCGCGCAGGATGAACGTCAGCAGACCCGTCACGACCAGCGGCGCGATGAACAGCAGGGCGAGCGACGGGCGGTCGCGGCGGATCTCGAGGACCACGCGCGTCACGATCGCCCGCAGTCGCCGCGCGCTCAAGCGCCCGCCCTCGTCTCGCCGGCGAACCGCAGGAACGCCGTCTCGAGGCTGTCGGTCCCGGCCTCCTCGCGCAGCGCACGGCCCGGCCCGCGGGCGATCACGCGCCCGGCCCTCAGGAACAGCAGCTCGTCGCAGCGGTCGGCCTCGTCCATCACGTGGCTCGACACCACGATCGTCGCGCCTGCGTCAGCCAACCGCCGGAAGTGGTCCCAGAACTGCGCACGGAGGAGCGGGTCCACCCCGACGGTGGGCTCGTCGAGGAACAGCACCGACGGGCGGTGGACCAGGGCGCAGGCGAGCGACAGCCGCCGCCGCTGCCCGCCGGAGAGGCGCCCAACGATCATCCCGGCGCGGTCGTCGAGGCCCACCAGCTGCAGGACCTCGTCGGACTGGACCGCATTCGCCACACCGTAGGCCGCGGCGAAGAAGCGCGCATTCTCGGCAACCGTCAGCGCCGGGTACACGCCGTCGCCCTGCGTCATGTAGCCGATCCTCGCCAGCACGGCCCGGTCCGGCATCCGGACGCCGAGGACGTGGGCCTCACCGGCCGTCGCCCGGGTCATCCCGGTGAGCAGCCGGATCAGTGTGGTCTTGCCCGAGCCGTTGGGCCCCAGCACGCCATAAATGCCGGCGGGCGCGAGGTCGAAGGTCACCTCGTCGACCGCCACGACCTGTCCGAAGTGCTTGCTCAGGCCGGTCGCGCGGATCGCGGTCTCGCCGGGCGCATGGCTCATCGCGAGCATCCTACGCCGCGCCGGGCGCCACCGGAGGCGCCTGTCACTCAGCCGAAGCGGGCGCGCAGCCGCGGCAGGATCAGCTCGCCGTAGCGCGCGATCGCAGCCTCCTGGGCCTCGCCCGGGAAGTGGAACACCAGGTGGTTGAACCCGTAGCCCAGATACGGGGCGATCTGCTCCACGTGCTCGTCGGGATCCGAGGACACCAGCCAGCGCCTGTGGGCGTAGGGCTCGGCCTCCCTGGCGGCCTCCTCCATCTCGAGCGCGTCGTGGATGCCCACCTTCTTCTCGCCGGGAAGGGCCAGCGCCGCCCAGACCTTGGTGTCCTCGAGGGCCCGCTCGCGGTCGGTGTCGAACGACACCTTCATCTCGATCATCCTGTCCAGCGCGGTCGCGTCGCGGCCCGCCTTCTCCGCGCCCTCTGCGAGGCCAGGCAGGAGCGTCTGGGTGTAGAGCTCCTCGCCCTTGCCGCTGGTGCAGATCAACCCGTCGGCGATCCGCCCGGCGAGACGGGCCGCAGCGGGCCCGGAGGCGGCGATGTAGACCGGGACCGGCTCGTCGGGCCGGTCGTAGATCGTGGCGTTGGCCGTGCGGTAGAACTCCCCCTCGATCGTGAGGCGCTCGCCGCGCCACAGCTGCTGGATGAGCCCCACGCTCTCCTTGAGGCGCGCGAACCGCTCGCTCTGCTCGGGCCACGCCACGCCCACCGGCGTCTCGTTGAGGCTCTCGCCCGTCCCGACGCCCAGGATCACGCGGCCCGGCGCGAGGCAGCCCAGGGTCCCGAACGCCTGCGCAACGACGGCCGGGTTGTAGCGCAGGGTCGGCGTGAGCACCGAGGTCCCGAGGACCACGCGCGACGTCGCCTGCGTCGCCGCGCCCAGCCACACCAGCGCGTTCGGCGCGTGGCCGTCGTGGTGCCGCCAGGGCTGGAAGTGGTCGCTGGTCCACACGGAGTCGAAGCCGGCGTGCTCCGCCGCGACCGCGAGATCGAGGAGGCGCTGGGGCGGGAACTGCTCGGCGGAGGCCTTGTAGCCGAGGCGGAGGGCGGGCATGGACATCTCCCGGTTTGGCGTCGTGTGCCGCAATCATCGCGCCGATCCGCGCCCGGCGTGCCGGGCCCCGCGCCACGCCGGTCAGCCGGCAGCCGCGAGGACGGCCGCGCCGAGGAGCACCAGTGCCGATCCCGCAAGGCGCAGCGTGACCTCCCGGCCGGTCACCGCCTCGCGCAGCCTGGCGACGCCGTATGCGGACGTGATGAGCACCGACGATTCGCGCAGCGGCCCGACGATCGCCACCTCTGCTCGGGACAGCGCGAACAGGATCAGCGTGTAGGCGCCCAGGGTGAGCATCCCCGCCAGGACCGCCGTGCGCAGGTTGAGCGTGTCCGGGCCGGCGGCGAAGGCGCCGCCGGCGAGCCGCGGGCGCGCCAGGTCGACGAGCCCGAGGCCGGCCGCCCCGACGGCCCACAGGATGGCCGCGTAGATCCACGGCGGTGTGAGCTGCGAGCCCACGCGGTCGAGGCTGGTGTAGGTGGCGATCATGAGCCCGGTGAGCAGCGCGAACCCGGCCGCGCCCCGGTGCGCGGCATGCGCGCCCTGCAGGAACCGCCACGGCCGCTGCACGGTGAGCAGGCCGACGAGGATCAGCGCGACGCCGACGGCAGCGCCCGGCGACAGCCGCTCGCCCAGCACGGCGACGCCGACGATGACGATGAGCAGCGGGGCCGAGCCGCGCGCCAGCGGGGACACGACCGACAGGTCTCCCCGCCGGTAGGCCGCCGCGAGGAACACGAAGTACGCGATCTCCGCGAGACCGGACAGGAAGCCGATCGCGAGCGCCTGCGGCGGCACGGCCGGGCGGCCGAGCACCAGCCACCCGATGGCCGCCGCCGGGGCGAGCACGAGGAGCGCCGAGATCATGCCGGCCGTCGCGGTGCGCAGCGGATCGCCCGCCGTCTTGAGCACGATGTTCCATGTGGCGTGCATCACGACGGACACGAGCACGCATGCCAGCGCCAGGGAATCCACCCCGGGAGTCTAGGGGCCGGGGCGCCACGCGCGACGCCCCGGCCCGCATCAGCGGGCGCCCGCGCTCAGCGCGCGACGTCCCGCCGAGTCATGCCCCAGGCGCCGAGCGCGATGCCGCCCACGGCGATCACCGCGCAGGCGACGACGCCCACCGAGTCCCACTGGCCGGCCATCGGCTGGCCGAAGTGCGCGGTGAGCGCGAGCTGGTGGACCCAGTCCGGCAGGCCCAGCGGCGGTGCCAGCAGGCCGACGAGGTAGGTCACGACCACGAACAGCGCCACGAGCTCAGCCGCCAGCGACGTCCGCCACAGACCGCCGATCGCGATGCCGATGCCGATCAGGGCGGCGGCGTAGAGCCCGAGCGACGCGGAGCCGATCATGGCCTCGCCCGCAGACACACCGCCCGAGCCGGCGCCGAGGCCGATCGACAGCGCGAACAGGAGCGTCATGAGGACATCTGCTGCCAGCGCCGCGACGCCGCCCGAGACGGCCCACCGCCACCGGGGCAGCGGCGTGGCGAGGACTTCCTCGAGTCGGTCTCCGGTCTCGTCCGACGCCCACTTGGACACGAACGTGGCTGCGGCGAACCCGGCCACGATGTAGAACAGCTCGATGAACAGCTGCAGGAAGCCGCCAGCCGTGGTGAGGTCGAGCCCGGGGAAGGCGGTCTGCAGGACCTTCAGGAGGTTGGTGTCGCCCGCCAGCTGGCCGGACATCCCGCCCACCAGCGACGACAGCATCGCGCCGAACACGCCCAGTCCGATCCCCCAGGCGAGCGCGCGCGGCAGCTGATCGCCGAACGCCCGGCTGACGGGACCGCGGACGCCGAGGATCTGGCCCGGCAGGGTCGGCAGGCCCAGACCCGCGGTGATCCCGAGGTCGCGACGGGCGAACCCCTCGACGCCGAGCGCGAGCAGGACGACCCCTGCGACACCGACCAGCGCGAGGCCCGGCCAGTCGAACTCGCCGGCCAGCGGCACGTGGTTCGCCATCCAGCCGAACGGGCTGAGCACGGTCAGCGGGTCCAGGTGCAGGCCGTTCACGCTCCAGGCGAGGGCGAGGGCAATGCCGGCCATGCCGGCCGATCCGCCCCGCCCGAGGAACGGGCCGAGCGCGAATGCGAGGCCGCCGAAGAAGAGCGCGATGAAGCCGAGCCACAGGGCGAACCCGACCGCCTCCTCGACTGACAGCGGATCGCCCAGGGCGGCGTTGCCGTAGGTGTTCGAGCTGACCATGATCATCACGGTCATGAACGCCAGCGCAAGGAAGAGCCCCGTGAGGTGCGCGGCGAGCTTCTCGAGCGCGATCCGGCGCTTGCCGAACGGCGCCGTGGCGACGATGTCGAGGCTGCCCCGGCCCGCCTCGCCGGCGAGCGTTCCGGACAGCGCCAGAATCGACCACAGCGACGTCGTGAGGACGAACACGAGGCCGTACTTCCAGGTCAGGTAGCCGCCGAACGTGCCGAGGCCCACGGGCTTGCCGAAGAAGTCGACCATCTCCGCCGGCATGCCGCCGATGAGCTTGTCGATCTCGATGCGAGACACAGGCGTCGGGAAGACGCTCGGGATCGCGGCGCCCATGGCGAGCGAGAGCCCGCCCAGCAGCCCGGCCGCGATGATGAACGCCAGCCGCGAGTCTCGGATGCTCTTGCCGTAAACGCTGCCCAGCCCGTAGATCCGCGCGCGCAGCGGAACCGGGCGGAACGCCGTCGCGGCGGGGTGGCGGGGTGCGCCTGCGCTAGCGGACATCCGTTCCAGCCCCTGCGGCCTCACGGCCGTACTGCGCGAGGAACGTCTCCTCGAGCGAGGGCTCGCGGGAGACGAAGTCGAGCAGCTCGAACTGGGCGGCCGCCCGCACCACCGGCGTGATCGCGCCGGCGACCCGCATCCGCAGCACGTGGTCCTCCGCCACGACGTCGGACACGCCGGGCAGGTGCGCGAACGTGTCGGACGGGACGGGCCCGGCGAACCGCAGCTCCACCTGGTGGTGGGCAAGGTCGCGCAGGCTCTCGACTGTCCCGGTCTTGACGAGGCGGCCATCGCGGATGATCGCCACCCGCTGGCAGCTCTTCTCGACCTCCGAGAGGATGTGCGAGCTGAGGAACACCGTGGCGCCCGCGGCGACGTGCTCGCGCAGGGTGGTGAAGAAGGTCTGCTGGACGAGCGGGTCGAGGCCCGAGGTGGGCTCGTCGAGGATCAGCAGCTCGGGCCGGTGCTGCAGGGCGACGATCACGCCCACCTTCTGCTTGTTGCCCTTGCTGTACTCCTTGAACCGTCTGCCGGCCTCCAGCTCGAACCGCTCGATCAGCGCCGCCTGGTAGGCCGGGTCCACCCCGCCGCGCAGGTTGGCGAAGTACTCGAGCGTCTGCATGCCGGTGAGGCGGTCGTAGAGGGCGAACTCGCCCGGGATGTAGCCGGTCCGCCTGTGGATCGCGACCGGGTCGGCGGTGGACTCGACGCCGAACACCAGTGCCCGGCCGCTCGTCGGCCGGATCAGGTCCAGCATGGTTCGGATCGTCGTGGTCTTGCCCGCCCCGTTGGGGCCCAGGAACCCGAAGACCTCGCCCTGTTGCACCTCGAGGTCCACGTCGATGATCCCGCGGCTCTTGCCGTAGGACTTGGTGAGCTTCTCGAGGGTGATGACCGGGGGCATGGGCACTCCTTCCTCAGGCGAACCAGGTGCGCATTGCGTCGTCGTCAAGCAGCGAGAACGAACCTTCGGGCAAGCCGAGGATCCGCTCAATCGCTTCGTCGTAGGCGTGGATGAACCGTTCGACCTCCTCGTAGGGGACGCGCCCGTCGAGCCGGTCCAGCAGCATGTGGCGCATGGCCTCGGTGGAGCCGGCGAACAGGGCGGTGAGGATGAGGGCGGCGTGGTCGGCCGAGGACACGGTCATCGTCCCCTCGGCGACCCCCTGCCGGAGCACACCGGCCATCAGCGGTCGGAACTGCGCGTACGCTGCGGCCTCGGCGCGGACGCGCACAAGGTCGTTGCCCGGCTGGTACCAGCCGCGGAGCAGCGGGATCAGCAGGTCGCTCCGCTGGCTCTTCCAGCTGCCGGCCGCATTGAACAGGGTCTGGAGCTTGCCCACGGCGGTCAGGCTCGGGTCGGCGGCGATCGGCTCCAGCAGGGCCATCCCGACGTCGGTCATGCGATCGACCACCGCCCCGAGGATCGCCTCCTTCGACTCGAAGTAGTGGTACAGCGCACCGCGCGAGCAGCCCAACTCGTCCTGCACGCTCTGGATGCTCATCGCGTCATAGCCCAGGGTGCGCATCAGCCGCTCGGCGACGTCGAGGATCTCGTCCCGGCGGACGGCGTGGGCGGCGTGGTTGCGGGTGCGGGCCATGGGCGTGGAGGCGATCCCTATTCTCCGACCGACTGTCGGTCGGATTATAGGACGGCCCTGCAAGGGAGATGGGGCCATGGGTCCCGACCGGCGGTCTCGGGCCGCCCGATCAGGTTGGCCCGATTGGCCTGCCGTCCGGGCCGAGGGTCCCGCCCGGCGCACAGCCTCCCGCCGCCGGTGCACCCACCGGGACAGGAAACGGCACGGACCAGGCGCGCCAATCCCCACCAGGGCCAAACCGACACGCGACGAGCCGCTCAATGTCGCCGTTAGCCCTGCCAGGAGCCGCCCCGACCGGCAGGCGTCGATTCCTGTCCCCCCGCGGGGAATGCCGCCCTTCGTGGGCGCGGCAGGGCCGGCCGTCGACGATGGCCTGCACGCCTGCGTCAGGCGGCGGGCCAGCCCCCAAGCTCATCGAGCGTCGGCGGGTTCGCACCGGCCCGTTCGCACACCAGGGCTGACGCTCGGACGGCGAACCGCGCAGCGCGCAGCACCGCAGCGGGCTCGCCAGCGGCGAGGCGCCCGCCGCCGCCCTGGACGAGGCACGCGAGGAAGGCGCCGCCGAACGTGTCTCCGGCCCCGATGGTGTCCACCACGACGACCGGCGGCGCGGCCACGCGGTGCTCCTCCCCGTCCACCAGCACCCGCACCGGCGCCGCGCCATCGGTGATCACCACCGCGCGCGGGCCGAGCGCCCGTATCCAATCAGCGGCGGCATCGACCGAGTCGCCGGGCCGCAGGAACCCGATGTCCTCGGTGCTCACCTTCACGACGTCCGCCCTGGCGAGGACCCGGGCGACTCGAGCCCGGTAGCCGTCGGCGTCGCGCGTGATCGATGGTCGGCAGTTCGGGTCGACCATCACCAGCACGCTGGGCGGCAGGGCCGCGACCACGCCCTCGAGGGTCGTCGCCATCGGCTCCAGGACAAACCCGAGCGTGCCCGTCAGGACGGCGTCCGTGTCGGCGGGCAGTCCGTCCGACAGGGGTCCGGGCAGCACGCTCGGCGCAGAGGTCGAGTCCGTGTAGAAGCGGTACGACGCCGACCCGTCGGCGCCGATCTCGGCCAGCGCGAGCGTGGTCGGCAGGTCGGTGCGCTGGGTCATCGAGAGGTCGACGCCGGCCTCCGCCAGCCCCGCCTCGAGCCTGCGCCCGAACCGGTCCGACGACAGCCCGCCGATCCACGACACGGGCTGCCCCAGCCGGCCCACGGCCCGCGCACTGTTGTAGGGACCGCCGCCCGGCACCGCGGCAATGGACCCGTCCGCCCGAACGATGAGGTCGACGAGCGCGTCGCCGGCGACGACGATCACGGCTGGCTCACATACCGATCGGGTGCCAGACGGTCTTGGCCTCGAGGAACGACGCGATCCACTCGGGGCGCTCGGCCGCGCGGTCGTCGAGCCAGTCGAACCCGGCGTCCTTCACGCCGGCGGGCCGGCGGGCGACGCGCTTCACGGAGTCGGCGGCGGCGATCTCCGCAGCGAGGCGCAGCTCCTCGGGGATCCCCCACCCGTCGATGGCGTCAACGTCGGCGTGCGCCGCCAGCACGGGCACGAGCTCCTTGCGCTGGCCCGTGAGGATGTTGACCACGCCACCGGGCACGTCCGAGGTGGCCAGCACCTCGGCCAGCGTGATCGACGGCAGCGGCCGCGCCTCGGACGCCAGCACGACGGCAACGTTGCCACCGGCCAGCACCGGCGCCAGCCGCGACGCGAGGCCGAGCAGCGAGGACCGCTCGGGGGCGACCACCCCGACGACGCCTGTCGGCTCGGGGATGGTGAAGTTGAAGTAGGGCGCTGCAACCGGGTTGGCCGCGCCCAGCACCTGGCTGATCTTGTCGGTCCAGCCCGCGTACCAGACCCAGCGGTCGATCGCCCGGCCCACCATCGTCCGGGCCTCCCCCACCCGCACGCCCTCGGCGGCCATCACCTCGGCCGTGAACTGGTCTGCGCGGCCCTCGAGCACCTCGGCAACGCGGTAGAGGATCTGGCCGCGGTTCATCGCGGTGCGGGCCGCCCATCCCGGCGCAGCGGCGCGCGCGGCGCGGACGGCGTCGCGCAGGTCCTTGCGCGAGGCGCGGCAGGCATTCGCGAGCGGCATGCCGTCGGCGTCGCGAACCAGATAGGTCCGGCCGCTCTCGGTGCGCGGGAAGGCCCCGTTGACGTACAGCTTGTAGGTGCGCAGGACCGGGAGGCGCTCGGCGGGCTCGGCCATCAGCGGTCCTCCAGGCGGACGTAGGCGTGGAGCCCGTGCATGCCGCCCTCGCGCCCGAACCCGGACTCCTTGTAGCCGCCGAACGGCGAGACGGGGTCGAAGCGGTTGAACGTGTTCGCCCAGACCACCCCGGCCTTCATCGCCGACACCATCGCGAACACCTTGGAGGCCTTCTCGGTCCAGATCCCGGCCGACAGCCCGTACTCGGTGTTGTTGGCCTTCTCGATCGCCTCGTCGGGGGTGCGGAAGGTGAGCACCGAGAGCACGGGGCCGAAGATCTCCTCTTTCGCGATGCGGTGGCTCTGGGCGACGTTGGTGAACAGGGTGGGGCGGAAGAACCAGCCGTGCTCGGGCAGCTGGCAGGCGGGCTGGTAGAGCTCCGCGCCCTCCGCCACGCCGCTCGCCACGAGCTCGGTGATCTTCTCCAGCTGCGCCTTGTTGTTGATCGCCCCGACGTCGGTGTTCTTGTCCATCGGGTCGCCGACGCGGAGGGTGGCCAGCCGATCCTTGAGGCGCGCGACCAGCTCGTCGGCGACGGACTCCTGGACCAGCAGCCGGGAACCCGCGCAGCACACCTCGCCCTGGTTGAAGTAGATGCCGTTGACGATCCCCTCGACGGCCTGGTCCAGCGCGGCGTCCTCGAACACGATGTTGGCGGCCTTGCCGCCGAGCTCGAGCGTGAGTGCCTTGTCCGTGCCCGCGACCGCGCGCTGGATCCTCTTGCCGATCTCGGTGGACCCGGTGAAGGCGACCTTGTCGACGCCGGGGTGGCTGACGAGTGCCATGCCGATGTCGCCCGGTCCCGGGACGATGTTCACGACACCGGGCGGAAGGTCCGCCTGCTGGCAGATGTCCGCGAAGAGGAGCGCGGACAGGGGCGTCGTCGAGGCCGGCTTGAGGACGACCGTGTTGCCGGCCGCGAGCGCGGGCGCGATCTTCCAGCTGAGCATCAGCAGCGGGAAGTTCCAGGGGATCACCTGCGCGGCCACGCCCAGCGGCCTGGCGACCCGACCCGGGAACGCGTACTCGAGCTTGTCCGCCCAGCCCGCGTAGTACCAGAAGTGCGCCGACGCGAGCGGGATGTCGACGTCGCGGCTCTCCTTGATCGGCTTCCCGGAGTCGAGGGTCTCGAGCACGGCGAGCTCGCGGGCGCGCTCCTGCATGATCCGCGCGATCCGGAAGATGTACTTCGCCCGCTCGCGGCCGGGCATCGGACCCCACACGCGCCGCTGCGCGCGGCGGGCGGCGGCCACGGCACGGTCCACGTCGGCCGGGGTGGCCTTGGCGATCGTGGCCAGCTGCCGCTCGGAGGCGGGGTCCACGCTGGCGAAGACGCCGCCGTCCGACGACTCGCGCTCGCGGCCGTCGATGAACAGTCCGTGGTGTTCCCGGATCTGGACGATGTCGCGCGATTCCGGGGCGGGCGCGTACTCCCAGGGGATGGGCTGGCCGTCGCCGAGACCCCAGGCGGCCGGCGGCTGCGCGCCCGAGGGCGCGACGGAGTTGTCGGTGCTCACGGGGCCCATTATGGCACCCGTCACTGGGCGGCAACCCTGGGCCTGACGCGTCGCACGGGGACGGCTACAATCCTGTGTAATCGATTGCCGCCGCGTGGTCGGCCGGCTCGGCCCACAGGAGACGACGGATGGGCGGCTTCTCGCTCAAGGATCCCAAGCGGATCGGCGTGGCGGTGCTCGGCGCCGGCCGCATGGCGCAGACGCACATGCGGACGCTGGCGGGCATCGGCAACGCCGACGTGGTCGTGGTGGCGGACCCGGTGGAGGCGGCCGCGACCCGCGGCATGGAGATCGCCCACGCCGGGCGGTGGACGCTCGATCCGGTCGAGGCGATCGACGAGCCGGACGTCGAGGCGGTGGTGATCGTCACGCCCACGTCCACGCACGCCTCGCTGATCGAGACCGCCCTGCGTGCCGGCAAGGCTGTGTGGACCGAGAAGCCGATCGCCCAGGAGCTGGCCGACACCCAGCGGATCGTGGACCTGTGGCGCGAGACGCGGATCCCCGTCGCCGTGGGGTTCATGCGCCGCTACGACCCCGGCTACGCCCGCGCCAAGGAGCTGATCGACGCCGGCGAGCTTGGGCGGATCGAGCAGTTCCACGCCTACTCGCGCGACGTCAATCCGCCCCCGCTCGAGTTCCTCCTCCACGCCGGCGGCTCGTTCCTCGACATGTCCGTCCACGACCTCGATCTCGCCCGGTTCCTCGTCGGCGAGGTCGAGGAGGTCCAGGCATGGGCCGGCACCCTGTTCGACGACCGGTTCACCCAGGCGAACGACTGGGACACCGCTGCGATCCTGTTGCGGTTCAAGAACGGGGCGTTCGGCGTCATCGAGACCGCGCGCCACTCCACCTGGGGCTACGACATCCGGGCTGAGGTGAGCGGCTCAAAGGCCAAGGTGTCGATCGATGCCGACCAGAAGACGCCCGCAACCGTCACCACGGGGGTCATGCTCCAGCACGACCTCTTTGCCGACTTCTTCGACCGCTTCGACACCGCGTACCAACGGGAGCTGCAGGCATTCTTCGCCGACCTGGCAGCCGGGCGTACGCCCCTCCCGGGCCCCGACGACGCGCTTGAGACGCTTCGGCTCGCCGTCGCGTGCACCAGGAGCTGGCACGAGAACCGGCCGGTCAGGCTGGCCGAGGTCACCGCGTAGGGAGGTCCGCGCGGTCCGGCACCTGCGCCGGCTCGGGCCTGGTGACGGCTCGGGCCTGGTGACGGTCCGGGCCTGGTGCCGGCTCGGGCCTGGGCGCCGACCGAGACCGGGCACCTGCGCCGCAGGAGGGTGGATTCCGCATGGTTCGCGAATCACGGAACGAGCCCCCGCAACCGTGGATCCTGTCACGTTCCGCGATTCGCGAAGCACCGCGCTGCGCCGGCCCGGCGGGCCCAGCCGGCGGCCGCGGGCGGGGCCCCGTGCCGCCGATCGTTCCGCGATTCGCGAAGCACCGCGCTGCGGTGGTCCGGCGGGGCCAGCCGGCGGCGGGCGACACGTGCAACGATGGCGTCATGACGGACGCGGCGCTGCTCGACAGCCTCAGGCGACTCGTCGGGCCTGACGGGGTCATCCAGCGCGTTCGACCTGCCGCCTACGCCTGGTGCCAAGGAGGCGGCGCCGTGCTGCTGTGCCGCGTGGCGAGCCGCGGACCGGGAGCCGGCCAGTGGACGCTGCCGGGGGGCGGCCTGCGCTTCGGCGAGGACCCCCTCGATGCCCTCGTGCGAGAGGTGGGCGAGGAGACCGGGCTGGTCGTGGTGCCGGGCGAGGTCCTCGGCGTGCGGTCGGCGACGCTCGAGCCCGGGGAGACGGTCTCCGGGCACCGTATCCAGACGCTGGGCATCGTGTACCGCTGCGCGGTGACGGGCGGGGAGCTGCGCGATGAGACCGACGGATCGACGGACCTCGCCCGCTGGACGCCTGTGGCTGAGCTGTCGCGCCTGCCGCTGACGCCGCTGGCCCGATGGGCTGTCGAGAATATGCACAGCGCATAAGCGAGCGATGAGTCGGCTCGGCTACGCTGCCACGCATGCCTGACCTGCCCGCCTGGGAGGCCCGCTTCCGCGCGCCGATCCTGTCCTTCCCCGCCTGGTCGCCCGACGCGCCTGACCGGCTCGCCATCGCGTCGACCGAGAGCGGCTCCTACCAGCTCTACGCCTGGGACCGCGGCGCCGCCACCCGCCGCCAAGTCACGCGCGACCCGGTGGGCGTGCTGGGCGGACGTCCGACACGGGACGGCAGCGGCATTGTCTGGTTCCACGATGCCACGGGCGCAGAGTCGGGCCAGTGGGTGGTCGCGCGGTTCGACGAGGACGCACCGCCCCGAC